>JASLEW010000346.1 GCA_030150965.1 Thermoanaerobaculia bacterium
GGCGCGATGCCCGCTCCCGATCGGCCGGCCGCACGGTTCCCGCGCCTGCGCAATGTCGCTCGGTGATCGGCATGAGGATCGGCTCCGCGGCTGTGCCGCCCTGGACTCAGGCTCCGGCACAACTCAAGCCGACTTCGCCCCGCCGCGCAACGGTTGGGACCAGAATCAAGAAAGGCGTCCTCTACGGACCAGAATTCTCGAATCTGGACTCTGCTGCCGCGTAGCGCGGTCTCAAGATCGGCGCCGGGCGGCGCGCCGCCGGAGGCGGTGGTCGAGCGGTGGAGCGGCGCCGCGGCGGAGGGGCAGGGGAGGGAGGAGCGGCGGAGGGGAGGCCATGGCATGCCGCCATCAAAGCACGTGCGAGGCTGTGGCGCACTGCCGCCCACCGAGATGCAGATTTTCCCGCAGATTGGTGAAACTTTTCACCGGCTGCGCCGGGGCGATGGCCGTCTTGCTCAGCCCCGTCGCGACGGCAAGCTCCAGCTGAGTCATCCGGCGCAGCCGTCGCAGCCAGGCAATTGCCTCGCCGAGATGGACCGCCGTGCGGTGCTCCCCCAAGGGAATAGTCTCCGATGACAGGCGATGATGGTCCAGATTCAAGAATGCACGGTCCCTGGTTAGGGCTCTTGCTTCATTCTGGCCACTGCCCACGGCTTCGCCTTGCAGGCGCCCATCCGGTCCTCAACCCCCGGAAGCAAAGGCTGCCTCTAGGAAGGGAGTTCTCTATGCGCAGCATCACGCTTCGCCTCATGACCGCTGCCGTCCTGGTCACCGCGGTGCTGGCGGCCCAGCCGGCGGCCGCGTCTTCCGCCCCCGCCGCTTCTGCTCGGAGCCTTCCCGCCGGCCTCCTCGAAGCGGCCTGGGAACCGCTCGCCCGGCTGTGGCAATCGGTGGTCGATCTGCTGCCCGGCGGAGCTCCCGCTCCGCGGCATGGCACCGCCCGTGCGACGCCGCAGGCGCGGTGCAATGGCACCGTCACTCCGGGCGCCAACGGCGCTGGCGGTGCGCAGCCGGACGAAGGAGCCACTCCCGACCCCAACGGCTAGGCCGCCGGTGGGTGCGGCGCGGCGGCGCCGGCGCTGCGCCGCGCAGTCGCGGTTCCCGGCCTTCGCTGCCGCAGGCCTAGCGTGAGCAGTGCCGCGTCGTAGGCGATGCCGCGCGATGCAAACTCGTGCCGCGCTTGGCGCAGCTTGGCGCTGACCTCGGCCGGCCGGGCACCCTTCAACCGTCGCTAGGGCCGCCGGCGCCGCGCTCGTCCACGGCGGAGAGCTCGAAGCGCAGGTGCGGCTGGTGCTGCGCGCGGTGGAGGAAGACGATGACCTGACGGATCACGGCAACGGTCGCCGACTCGCGCTCGGCCGCCTCGCGGAAGAGATCGCAGGCGATCTGCGCCTCGCGGTGAACCGCCTGGGCGTGAAACACCGCCGCCGACTCCCGCGCCAGGACCTTCACCTCGGCCGTCCGCCCGGCCGCGGCATGGACCTGCGCCAGCTCCAGGGTGGCCAACGCCGCGTCGTAGGCGATGCCGCGCGTCACCAGCTCGGCGCGCACCTGGCCGAGCTTGGCGGCGGCCTCTTCATCGCGCCCCAGCCCCGCTGCCACCTGACCCTCGATCCACAGGACGCGCAGGAGGTCGAGATCGTTGCCGAGCTGCCGTGCCAGGGCGCGGACCTCGGCGATCAGGCGCTCCGCGTCCTCGCCCCTGCCCACCAGGCAGAGGTTGGCCGCCAGATGGGCGCGCACCAGAAAGAGCTGGCGTGGCTCACGCTTCGGGTCGATGATCGAGGCGGCCCGCCGGAGCATCTCCTCGGCACCCTCGAATTGGCCGAGGCCCTCGCAGGCCGTCGCCTTGCTCATCAAGAGGTACGGGGTTTCGCCCCACCGGTCGAGGCTCAGGGCCCGGTCGATCAGGGCCAGCGCCTCGGCCGAGCGGCCCTGGGCGTTGCGCAGCGACGCTTCCAGATGGAGAAGCCGTGCCTCGTTGAGGTCCTCCGGGCCCGCGGCGGCGCCGGCCTGCCACAGGTCGGCAACGCGGCTGAACGCGCGGTCGGCCTCCGGCAGCGAGCCCGCTACGCGCGACGCGTTGCCGAGGTGGGCGAGCGCGTAGGCCTGAAGCCTGGCGCTATCCGCGCCGCCGCCGCCGGCCCGCGCGGCCTCGCCTGCCGCCGCCACGGCCAGGCGGGCGAGCCGAAGGGCTCCCTCGGCGCTGTCGCCCGCCGCACGCCAGCTCTCGTCGCACAGCAGCTCGCAGAAGGCGGCAGAGCGGCACTCGCGGGCCTCGGCGACCAGGAGATGTTGCATCTCCTGCGGCCAGGCCTGAAATCGAGCCCACAGGAGCCGCGCCTGCCGCCGGGCCTGCTGCCGGTCGGGATCGTCCACCGGCTGACCGGTGGCTTCAAGGAAGAGCTGGGCGAGCTCATACCGCAGGTCGTGCACCTCCGCTGCCGCCGTCGAGCGCGCGGCGGGGGGCGGACCCTGATGCGCGGAGGCCAGAAGCGCCGCCAGCTCCTGCAGGGTGGCAAGGGGGCTGCCAAGGGCCGCGGCAATGCGCTGCAGGTTGCCGATCCGGGGCGTCTTGCGCCCCTGTTCGAGAGCGGCAACCGAGCTCTTGCTCACGCCGGCGGCCTTGGCGAGCTGTTGCTGGCTGAGGCCGCGCATGCAGCGCACGGTGGCGACGGCGGCAGCGAGGTTCACGGGGCGCCGCTTGCTGCGCATGGGATAGTCTCCTTCTCCAAGCAAGGGGAGGTCCAGAATCCAGAAAGGTGACTCCTACGAGCCCGTGGTCTGCTGTTTGGACTCCCCGGCTGTACTTCTCGATCGAGGGCGCCCGTCGGCCCAGGCTCGGGCTCCGGCAGGCCGCCTTCAGGGAAAGGGGTCTTCGATGCGTCATCGGTTGCTCCACCTCGTCGCCACCGCCACCCTCGTCGTGCTCATGACGTGCGCCGGCGCGCCGCCGGCGCTGGCTCAGCCGCCTGCGGCCGCGGCACAAGCTGGCGCGCCGGCAGGGCCGGAGCTGGGCTTTGCCCCATGGGGAGAGCTCTGGCGGTATCTGGTGAGCCTCCTGCCCGGGGCCGGCGTGTCCCGGCCGCGGCAGGCACCGGCGCCGAGCGCCGTGCCGAAGGCCCAGGCAAGCTCTCTCCAGGGTGCAGCTCCGGGCGGGAGCTCCAGCGGCGGGACGGCCCAGGGCGACAACGGCGCCATACCGGACCCCAACGGCTGAAGCGGCGCCGCCGCCGTCCCCGCCGACCCCTCCGGGCAACGTGCTCGGAGCCGCCGTGGGACGGTGACGCCAGGGACAGCCCGGCGGGGAGATGGCGAAGTCTCTGCGGCTGGGCCGGCCGCCGTGTGGTTGGGCGCGACCACGGCGCTGCCGGGGTAGGGGATCATGTGCGGCTCACGCTGCGCTGCGAAAGCGGAGGCGGGGATTGAACTTCGCCCTTGTCAGATAGCGAATGACACTGTCGGTCAGCTCGGCGGTCGCCGCGGCCTGCTCGGCCGCCTGGCGGAAGAGGTCCAGGGCGACCCGCGCCTGGCGGTGCACGCCCTGCGCCCGAAAGATGGGCACCGACTTGGCGATCAACGCCCTCACCTCGGCGGTGCGGCCCAGGGCGGCAAAGAGCTTGGCCAGCTCGAGGGTGGCGAGCGCGGCGTCATAAGGGATTGCGCGAGCGATCAGCTGGGTGCGGACCTCGCCGAGCTTGCTCAGCGCCTCGTCGTTGCGCTGGAGGCCCGCGGCAACCCGCCCCTCCATCCAGAGCGCGCGGACGCGATCGAGGTCGTTGCCCAGCGCGAGCGCCAGGGAGCGGACCTCGGGCAGGAGGAGGTCAGCTTCGGCGTGTCGCCCGAGAACGCAGAGGTTGCTCAGCAGGTGGGCGCGAATCAGGAAGAGGTGGCGCGGTTCCCACTCCGGATCGATTTGCAGCGTGGCGTGCCGCAGCAGCGCGATCGCCTCCTCGAATTCGCCCAACCCTTCGAGCGCCCGTGCCTTGCTGATCAGCAGCGACGGCGTCTCCCCCCAGCAGTCGATCGCCAGCGCCCGGTCGAGCAGCGCCAGCGCCGGCCGCAGGCGTCCCTGGGCGTTGCGCAGCGACGCCTGGAGGTGCAGCACCCGCGCCTCGTTGAGCAAGGCCGGGTCGCTCGCGGCACCCGCCCGCCAGGCGGCATCGGCCGCGCGATGCTCGGCCTCCGCGCGACGCAGCTCGCCCCGCACGCGCAGGGCGTTGGCGAGATGGGCGCGCGCGTAGCCGGCGAGGCGCGACCGCCAGAGGTGGTCGCCGGGCACGTGGCCGGCGACCAGCACGGCCAGCTCGGCGAGCGAGAGGGCGCGCTCGGCGCTGTCGCCCGCGGCCCTGCGGCTCTCGTCGCACAGCAGCTCGCAAAGGCCGGAGGTCTGAAACTCCGCGCTGCCGGCGATCAGCCACTGCCGCTCGGCGTCCGACCGCGGCTTGAGCCGCCGCCAGAGCGCCGCCGCCTCGCGGCGGGACCTGACGCCCCGCACGGTGGCGACCAGGCGTTGGAGCCGTCCGGCGATGAAGTCCTGCAACGCCCGGCCCTCGCCGCGCACCAGCTCCGCGATCTGCGCGGCCAGCGACGGCGGCGCCGCTTCGACACCGGCGCTGTCCCGCGCCCGTTGCAGGAAGCAGAGCGTCGCTTCCAACGCGGCCGGCGGGTAGCCCATCGCGGTCACCAGACGGTGCAGGACCGGCGGCGGCGGCGCCCAGGCGCCGCGCTCGTAGGCCGAGACGGACGAGGGCTTGGCACCGGCGGCGGCGGCGAGCTCGTTCTGGTTCATGCTCCGCAGCGTGCGCAGGATCTGCAAGGCATCGGCCAACGGCGGATTCGAGTGCTGGCGGGCGTCCCCACCGGCCGCCGTCCGGCGCCACCCTGCGGCCGGCGGAGCGGACGCCGCCGCGGCACCCTCCGCCGCCGCGCCCGGCAGGGCCTGATCGAGGCCGCCGCGCAGCAGATCCTCGAACCACTGGCCCACGTCGGCGGCGATGCGGGCGATGCGGTCGCTCTGGAAATCGTCGGCCGCCGGTGAGACCTGCGAGCGGATCGACCGCCGCGTGCGCTGCGCGAAATCGAGCGCCACCGCGAGATCGCGCGGCGAGCAGCCGAGCGCGTTGAGAAGACGGCCCTGGACGCCCGGAGGCGGCGTCTTGGTGCCGCGCTCGTAGATCTGAAGGCGCCGTAGGCGCACGTCCGCCGCCGCCGCGACCTGCTCCTGGCTGAAGCTCCGGATGACCCTCAGGATGAAGAACGCCTCGCCCAGCGGCGTTTCGGTCGGCTCCGGCATGCGGTCTCCTCGCGAAGGGCCTTCTGCAATCCCAGGTGTGCGGCCGTCGTTGCACGGGACGGCCGTCGAGACGGGGCGCCCGCGATGCGCCTCCCGCGGTGGTGCAGGAGCCTAGGTTAAGGGATTCTACGACAACTCCCTTCTCGTTTAAGGCATCCGTTCTGTTCTGTGCGTGCCTTCTGGCTCAAAGTTGATGCTTGGCAGGTCCGCCGCGCGGAGAGCCGTGCCTGGACAGCGCGCCGCGGCAGCTCGGCGTGGGCCCGGTGGCCCGCGCGGCGCAGCTCACCGGGCTCGCCGGTTGGGCCCGCCCGCCTGGGCAGCCGGCGGAGACGTCGCGCCGGCCGGGGCGCGGCAGGCCATGGGGAGGCGACAGCCGTGAACGAGAGTTTCCAGGGGTTGCATGGAACGGAGAGCATCCCGCGGAGCCACGCAGCGGTCAGGGCGCTCGGCCTTCCGGTTGCCGCCGAGCTGGATCTTGGCGGTGAGGACGAGGCCAACCGCGGAGCCATCCACCGCCTGGCGGTCGTGCACCTCTGGATCCCCGACGTCGAGGGCGCCTCGCCTCAAGGGACGCCGGAGGAGGCCGAGTTGGCCGTCACTCTCTTCTGCGGCCGGTGGTTCGTCAGCTTCCTGGAGCTGGAGGATGCCGACTCCGGCGACCTGCCCGAGGCCGAGAAGCGCAACCTCTCGCGGGTGGTGCGCGATGCTGGCGCGCCCCGCGGCCTGGCCTTTCGCCGCTGCTGAGCCGACGATGCCGCAAAAGGAAACTCACGAAGGCTCGACGGCGGATCCGGCGGAGAGAAGTGCCGACATCGGCATTGGAGGATCCCTCCGCGGCAAAAACGGAGGTGTCTTCGGTGCCGGCCTGGGCACCGGCGCCCAAGGCGCCGCCTCCCCTGGCGGGGGCACCGCCGCGGCCCCCTCCCCCACCCGCCACCCCTCGCGGCAGAGCCTCGCCCGCGCACTGAGCGGCACGGCCGATGCCGAGGAGGTGCGGCTGGAGCTGCTGATGCATCTCGTCGCGTGCTGCCCGGAGTGCCGGGCGACCGTCGAGGGCCTGGCCGAGCTGGCGCACGAGTATGGCCATTGGGACATCGCCGAGGCGCTCGGCGAGTGGCAGGAGGCGCCCCGGCTGTGGAGCCGCATCGCGCGGCTGCCGTTCGCCGAGCAGCTGGCCGCCGTCGACGGCGACGAGGACTTCTGGACCTGGGGGTTCTGCCGGCTGCTGCAGCTGCGCAGCGCCGAGCAGGTCGGCGAGGACGCCGCGGGCGCCGGGAACCTCGCCGCGCTCGCCCTGCGCGTCAGCCGCCACCTGGGCGAGAGCTACGACCTGACGTGGGTGCGCGGGCTGCGCGCCCTCTGCCTGGCCTGCCTCGCCAACGCCCGCCGCCGGCTCGGCGAGGTCCACGGCGCGGCCGACGCCATCGCCGCCGCCCGGCGGCTGCTCGACGCCGGGGTCGGCAACGAGGTGTTCGAGGCCGAGGTGCTGCTGGTCGCCGGGCTGGTCGATCGCGACCGCCGGCGGCTGCGCGCGGCGGCGGCCTGCTTCGAGGAGGCGCAGGCGCTCCTGGCGCCGCCGGCGGCCGAGGTGGTGGACCAGGAGCTGCTGGCGGCGGTGCTGGCCCACCGGGGGTGGTGCCTGTATCACCTGGGGGAGGTGGCGGGGGCCCTGAGCTGCCTCGCGGCGGCGGCGCGGCACCAGGACCCGGCGCGCGATGGTGCGCTCGCCTGGGGCATCTTGCTCGGGCAGCTCTGGGGGGCGCTGCGCCTGGGGCAGCTCGACCAGGCCCGGCATCTCCTGGAGCTGGCGCGCGGGGCGGCGGCGGACCTCCCGGCCACCCCGCCCGGCGGCGTCGCGGCGGCAGAGGCGGGGGCGCCGGCGGAG
>JASLEW010000382.1 GCA_030150965.1 Thermoanaerobaculia bacterium
GCGGCGCCGGGGCCCCAGGCTGTAGAATGTGCGCGCCCGCCATGGTCTCCCGCGACGCCAGCGCCCAGAAGCCTCCCGATCCGCTCAGCCGGCGGCTGCGGCCGCTCGCCCTGCGGCCGCTCGGCGGGCCCTCCCACGCGCCGCCGCCGCGCCTCTGGAGCTGGCTGGGAACCGCCGGCGGCTGCTTCCTGGGAGGCGTTCTGCTGGTGGCGGCCTGGGCCAAGGCGCTCGACCCGGCCGCCTTCGCCGAGCAGCTCCACGCCGACGGGCTCGACCGCTTGCTGCCAACGCTGCCCTCCGTCCCGGCGGTGGCGGTGGTGCTGGCCGTCCTGGCGCTCGAGACCGGCCTCGGGCTGGCGCTGCTGCTCGGCGTGCGGCGCCCGTGGGTGCTGGTGCCGGTCACCCTCATGGTCGCCGTCTTCGTCGGCATCAACGGCCGCGCCTGGTGGCTGGCCGCCCACGGCCAAGCGCCGGCCGGCGCCTCCTGCGGCTGCTTCGGCAACCTGGTGCAGCGCACGCCGGCGGAGGCCTTCTGGCAGGACCTGCTGCTGCTGGCGCCCGCCCTGGCCCTGGCCTGGCGCGGGCGCGACCGCAACCAGCCGTCGGTGCCGCGGGTGCGCACGGCGGTGGTGGCCGGCGTCACCCTGGCCCTGGTCCTCTTTGCCTGGCGGGCGCCCGAGCTGCCGCTCGACGACCTCGCCACCCGCCTCAAGCCGGGGGCCGCGGTCGCCAAGGTGTGCGCCGGCGACGGCGGGAGGGACGGCGCCGGGGCCGTCTGTCTCGATTCGGTGGTGCCGGACCTCGACCGCGGCGATCACCTGGTGGTGCTCGACAACCTGGACGACGCCGCCCTCGCCAGGGCGGTGCCGGCGCTCAACGCCTACGGCGAGCGCCCGGGGGCGGCGGCGGTCTGGCTGCTGACCTCGGCCGACGAGGCCGGGCGGCGCGCCTTCTTCTGGAAATGGGGACCCTCGTTCAAGATCGTGGAGGCGCCGGCCGAGCTGTTGCGCCCCCTCTACCGCCGCCTGCCGCGCTCGTTCGCGGTCCAGGACGGCCGGGTCACGGCGACCTTCTCCGGCCTGCCGCCGCTGGCGGCGCCCACCGTGCCGGCCCCGCCGAACGTGCCGGCGGCTCACCCCACCCGATGAGCTTCGACAAGCCACTTCCTTCCGAGGCCCAAGCCATGACCCAGCTCCAGCCCTCCGTCCGCCGCGCGGTCCCTGCCTTCCTGCTAATCGCCGGCTTCGCCGCCTGGATGATGCCGGCGTCCTGCACCGGGAAGAGCCCCTCCCTGCCGGCCGTGGCCTCCGCCCAGGGAGCCGACGCGATGCGCGGCTGCCAGCGCGTCAGCGATTACGTGCTGGTGGTCGGCGGCAAGGAGTCGCCGGCCGAGATCTACCAGTGCCCCCGCCCGGCGCTGCTGGTCATCTCCTCGGCGTTCACCTCGCCCGTCCTGCTGTCGCCGGGGAGCAACTCGGCCTCGACCGTCAACCTGATGAAGATCGACAAGAAGCCCGACGGCTCGCTCGACCTGCTGGGCGGCGCCCCCCTCGCGGCGCTGGGCCCGCTGGAGTTCGTCGACGAGGAGGTGCGTTTCAAGGCCGACGGCAAGAGCGCCGCGCTCAAGCCGACGCCGCCGCTCTTGGGCCTGCGCCGGGCCGACGAGGTGACCGCCCACAACCCCGAGTACGTGCCGCGCGCCGCGGCCTACACCCCGAACGCCCAGGCGGTGGCCGGCCTGCGCAAGGAAAGGCGGCCGGTCCTGGTGCGCATCTTCTTCGGCAGCTGGTGCCCGCATTGCCGCGAGATGGTGCCGCACGCGATCAAGCTGGAGCAACAGCTCAAGGGGAGCCAGATCCACTTCGAGTACTTCGGCCTGCCGCCGCACTTCGGCACCGACCCCAACGCGCAGAAGAACGCCATCCAGGGCGTGCCCACCGGCATCGTCTACGTCGACGGCAAGGAGGCGGGGCGCATCGTCGGCGACTCCTGGCGCTCGCCCGAGACCCTGCTCACCACCATCCTCGCCGCGGCCAGATCCTAGCCACGGACGCGGCCCGGGGGGCCTTCCACCCCTCCGGAGAGGAAGGGGGCTCCACTCCCCCTTTCTAGCTCAGGGTAAGGCCGGGCAATGCCCGCCCGCCCGGCGTCCAGGTCATCCCAACCTTCTTCCCACCCCTCCCGGGGGGAAGAGGGCTCCACTCCTACCTTTCTAGCTCAGGGTAAGGCCGGGCCATGCCGTGCCCGGCGTCCAGGTCATTCGGCCAGCGCTGCCAGGAGGTCGATACCGCCGTTGTGCCAGGCGGCGTCGGGCGACTGAAGCCGGCCCGGCGGGGCACAGCGCGAGATGCCGAGGGCTTCGAGGCGCGGGGCGAGGCGCCAGGCGGCGCTGCCGGCGAGCGCGGCGCCCTGGAGGCGCCCGCGCCAGGGGCCCAGGATGCCGGGGAGCCGGTCGAGGTCGGCGAGCGGATGGACGCGGACGGTGCGGCAGCCGGGGGAGGGGCGGAAGACCGGGTCCGGCTCGACCAGGACGGTGCCGGGGCCGGCGGCAGCCGGCTCGGCGGCAGGCCCCGCAGCTCGGCCGCGAGGCGCAGCTGCTGGATGGCGGCGAGCGTTGCCGCCGGGGCCGGCCCCGGCGGCCAGCGAG
>JASLEW010000409.1 GCA_030150965.1 Thermoanaerobaculia bacterium
TGGTATTCGCTTGCCCTCCGGCTCCCTGGCGGCGTTGCGCCTCCTCACCGTAGTCCCTGCTACGCTTGCGTCGGCGCGCCTGGCCAGGAAGCCGGATTGCGGCGCGACTACCATGCGAACTAACCGTGCGGAACACTAGCCAAGTCCTTTAGCCGCCGGGAGCTCCTCGAGGTGTCGGTCGAGCGCCTCTGGAGCTGGGCGAGGATCTCGCCCGCCAGGTCTACGGGCCGCTTCCCGACGACCCATAGAGATGACCAGGCCGTCCTGGGAGGACCGCGCGTTGCACTGACCTGGCCACCGCGGGCCGCGGGGATGCTGATGCTCCTGGAAAAGGCTCGCGAATGCCGGCCCGTTGCGCGGGCCGAGCAGGACCGGGCTACCCGAGCTGGCCGGAGGCGACGAAGACGGCGCTCAGGAAGCCGGCGTCCTCGAGACGGGTGAGGGGGATCTCCTCGGCGCGGAAGGCGCCGGGCACGAGGCGCGAGCGGCGGGGGTCGGCGAGGTCGAGGGGGGCGCCCGCGGGGGGCTGGAGGCGGAAGAGGCGCAGCTCGCCGAAGTGGTCGCGCAGCAGCGATTCCCAATCCCAGAGGTAGCGGTTGGCACGGTGGACACCGGCGGCCCGGTGCTGGTCCATGGTGCGGTCGTCGGCGATCGGCGGCACCGAGGCCACCAGGCGGCCGGCGGGCGCCAGGAGGCGCGCCGCGGCGGCGAGGACCGGGGCCGGCGCCGCGAGGTGGGCGAGCAGGTTGGCAGCCACGATCAGGTCGAAGGCGGCGGTGCCGGCCGGTGCCAGGACGCCGGGAAGATCCTCGGCCCGGCCCTCGATGAAGCGCAGGCGCGGGTCGCGGTAGCGGCGGCGCGCGTAGGCGAGCGCCGCCGCGTCGGCGTCGAGTCCGACCACCTCGGCGGCGCCGCCCGCCAGCAGGTGGGCGCTGCCGTAGCCGGTGCCGCAGCCAAGGTCCAGCACCCGCCCGCCGGCAACAAGGCCGCCGGCAAACTCGTAAGCGGCCAGATGGGCGACGAAGAGATCGTTCGGCGCTTCGGGCGAGACCGGGCCGCCGCGCGCCGGCAGGCCGCGGCGCCAGCGGCGCCAGGCATTGCCCCATCGCGCCGCCCGCCGGCCCAGGGCTGTGCCCCTTTGCGCCATGCGGCGCAGTCTACCGCGGACCGGCCGGGGCGCGGCAGGCGGCGGGCAGCGATTCTGGTTGCCTGGGAGCGCCGGGCCGCGGAGGCACGGAGCGCCGGGGCTGCGGAAGGTCAGGGCGCCGGTGCGGCGAAGCGCCGGGCCGACCGGGGCGCGGAGGAAGAACCCGTCAGCTGCCGGATTTCTGGCGCTGTGCTTTAGAATCCGGCCAGTGCCCACATCCGCTCGGGTGATCCCGCAGGAATAGAGTCCGGCCTTGGGTCGCCTGGAAGAGCTCTACCTCGCCAACGTCGCCACCATCACCCGGATGGCGGAGCACGCCTGCCGCCGCTACCGCCTGCGCCGTGAGGAGGTGGAGGACTTCGTGCAGGGCGTCCATCTCAAGATCATCAACAACGACTACGCGGTGCTGGGCAACTTCCGAGGCAAGTGCAGTCTAAATACATACCTTAATTTCTTTATTCAATCTAAACTGAAGGATCATCTCGACCACCTGTGGGGGAAATGGCGGCCGACGGCCCTGGCGGTGCGGCTCGGGGACCCGGCGCGGCGGCTGGACGAGCTGCTCCGCCGCGACCGCCTCGGCCTGTCCGAGGCCTGCCAGAAGCTGCGCGCCGAGGGCGAGGTCAAGGAGACCGACCGGGAGCTGGAGGAGCTCGCCGCCCGCCTGCGGCCGCGCTGGCCCGGCCGCCGCGGCCAGGTGGCCGCCGACCCCGGCGGCAGCGATCCTGAAGGGTGCGCGGCGCCGGGACGGCCCGAGGGCGGCGCGCCTCCCCTGGGCGCCACGGTCGAGGGGACGGACGAGCGGCTGTGGGGCGCCGAGCGGGCGCGGCACCGCAGGCGCCTGCTCGCGGCCCTGGCGGAGGCGCTGGCGGCGCTGCCGGACGAGGACCGGCTGATCCTCAGGATGTGGAGCGAGGGGTTCACCGTCGCCGCGATCGCGCGCCGGCTGGGGCTGGAACAGAAGCCGCTGTATCCTCGCCTGGAGAGGCTCAGGCTGAAGCTGCGCCAGGCCCTCGAAAAGGCCGGCTTCAGCGCCGAGGACGTGGACGACATCCTGGATCACCCGGACGACGATGCGGACTCCTGACGACGGCAGCAACGGTCCACCGACCGCCCCGGGTCGAGGCGGCCTGGAAGCCGGCGCCGAGAAGGCCGGCGCCAGGGATGCCGCCGCCGGCGAGGCTGGCGGCAGGGATGCTGCCGCCGAGCAGGCCGGAGCCAGCGCGGGAATCTCGCCCGCGGGTCCGTCTATCGCTTCGGCGCCTGCCGGACGTCCAGATCAGGCCCCTGGCGACGCTGCGCGGGCTGACATGGCGCTGACAACCGAATGTCCCGACCTGGAGGAGCTGGCGGCGTATGTGGACGGAACCCTTGACGCGGAGCAACGCGCACGGGTGACCGCGCACCTGGCGGCCTGCGACGACTGCTTCGAGATGTTTGCCGGCGTGGCAAGGTACCAGGAGGATGAGCACGCGGCGGCCGAGGAGGCCGCCGGGGCAGATCCCGCGGCAAGTCCGGGCGGCCCTGTCCGCCCTTTTGAGCCGCCACCCAGCCTTCCAGCCCGACGGCGCGCCAGGCGCCGCGGGTGGTTCGTGCTGCCCGGCGGACGAACACTGCCGGCGTGGCCGGCGGCGGCGCTGGCCGCGGTCCTCGCCCTGGCCGTCGGCTGGGCCGTCTTCCACGCCCAGCTGCAACCGCCGCCGGTACTGGAGATGGCCGGCCTGCTGGCGCAGAACAGCGCGGCTGTCAAGGCCGCTCCCTGGTCGCAGGCGAAGCGCGGTGGGACCGCGAGCGGCGAGACCGCGAGCGGCGAGAACGCGAACAGCGAGAACCGGCCGCCGTCTTACTACAAGGACATTCGCTTCGGCGTTCGGAAGCTCGACCTGGCGATGGCACTGGCCGCCCGCGGCCGCTCCGGCCTGTACAACGCCGCATGGCGGATGTGCGGCCTCCTGCACGCGAGCGACTTCACACCGCCAGACGCGACCGATCAGTGCAACCGCATCGCTGAGTGGCGAGACCCTGCCGGGAACACCCCGTACCGCCAGGACGACGTGGCGCCGAAGCGCGGCGACGACAGAGCCCTGGTACTGGCAGCCACGAGCCTCTTGGCTGACAAGGACCTGGAGGAAGGCTTCGACCTGCACCTGGTCGAGCTGGGCAGCTGGGCCGAAGCTTGCCGCCTCGGCACCGTCGCCGCGGCGGCGCCCGCCGCGGGTCCGCGGCGGGCGGCGCAGACCGAGGAGGTGCTTGATTTCCTGCGCAGCCGGGCCACCCGGCACCTGCTCACCGACGTGCTCGCCTCCCACTCCTCCGACGAAGACAGGGTCGATCTCGACGACGAAGGGCGCCGGCGGCTGAGCGAGGTCCAGCAGGAGATCGCCAAGCTTCCTTCCGGCCGCGGTCCCGGTCTCGACGAGGCGCTCGCGGAGATCGATAAGGGCTGTACCAGCATCCTCTCACACTACGACGACGACTGACTGCAGAGAGCCCGGCCTCCCCTGTCCCCGGCCAGCCGCTGAACGGCCGGAAGAGCAGGGCTATCCGCAGCGGCTACCCGCCGCCGTCGGCCGGCAGGTCCGCCACCGCCCGCACCGCCTGCCAGGCGGTCGCGCGGCGCGCCCGCAGCTCGGCGGCGATGGCGCGCCGCGACCGCAGCAGCAGGTAGGCGCGGGCCTCGCGCCAGAGCCGCTCGCGCCGCTCGTCGAAGTGCAGCGCCACCCAGCCGGTGAGCGGGGCGAGGAGGAGAACTCCCAGGGCGCCCGCGGCGCGTCCGGGCGTGCCCGGCGGC
>JASLEW010000478.1 GCA_030150965.1 Thermoanaerobaculia bacterium
GGGACAGCCCGGCGCCGCGCAGCTGCTCGGCGGCCTCGGCGCCGATCCGCCGCATCGAGAAGCCCGAGATCTCGGCCACCACCGCGCCCGCCGCATCGAGCAGCGTCAGGTCGCAGGTGAGGGTATCCCCACCGGCCGCGCCGGCCATGCCGACCGCGCCAGCTGCGCCGATCGCACCGGCCGCGCCAGCTGCGCCGGCCGTGCCGACCGTGCCGGCCGCACCATCCGCTCTGGCCGTGCCGACCGCCCGAGCTGCGCCAATCGCACCGGCCGCGCCAGCCACGACGGCCGTGGCGACCTTGCCGGCCGCTGCATCCGCTCTGGCCGCGTCCGCCGCGCCAGCCGTGCCGGCAGCACCCACCGCGCTGGCAGCGCCGATCGTGCCGGCCGCACCGGCCGGATGACGGCGATAACGGGCATGGCTGTGGAGGCGCGAAGGCAGCGGCGCGTACAGGCGGAGCGCCTCGTAGGCCAGGGGCAGGTAGTTGCCCTCGGCCCGCAGCTGCACCGAGCCGGCCGCGACGTCGAGCAGCGCCGGGTGGAGGGCGTGGAAGGCGAGGTCGCCTGCGAGCTCCGCCGGCAGCTCCAGGGTGGCCAGGCTCTCGTCGCCGCCGGCGGTCATCGCCCGCAGGCTCTGCCAGCGCGGACCGGTGGCGAGGAAACCCTCGAGACGGCGCCCCTGCGCCGCCAGCGCCCCGCCCAGGTCGCCGCTGCAGCGCGCGCGGATCGCCTGCAGGTCGCGGTGCGGCGCCGCCGGCGTGGCGGCATCCGCGGCCAGGTCCGCGGTCTCCGCCGGGGAGGCCGCGGGGCCGCGGGAGACGCCGGCCAGCCGGCCGATCCTGCCCCGCGCATGCTCGCGCAGCGCGCCGCCGCCGGCCCCCTCGCTCGCCACGCGGAAGCTCCAGACCTCGCCGTCGCGTTCGAGGATGGTCAGCACCCCGGCGCGCTGGCCGTCGTCCACCGCCAGCGGCGCCAGGAACACGGCCTCGCGGATCTCCACCGGACCGGCTCCCGCCAGCACCTCGAAGGCCGCCCGCGCCATCTCCAGGTAGGCGGTGCCGGGCACGGTGGGCCGGCCCAGGATGCGGTGCTCGCCGAGGACCCAGCGTCCGGCCACGTCGAGCTCGGTGGCGAACACCGCGCGCCGCGGCCCCATCGCCAGGCAGCGGTCGAGCAGCGGGTGCAGCCGCTCGGAGGCCGCCACCGGTGCCGCCAGCGCTCCCGTGCCGGCCAGTGCTCCCGGCAGTGCCGGTGCCGCCGACGCTGCCGCTCCCGGCAGCGCCACAGGTCCTGCAAGAGCTTCCGGTCCCACCGGCGAACCGGACCCTGTCGCAGCCCCAGCGCTCGCCGTTGCCGCGGCTGCAACCGCTACCGCCGCCGGCGCCGCCATGCCCACGCCCTGCCAGCGGTCCCAGTCGATCGCCGCCCAGAAGGTGCCGCGGCGCGTGGCGCGGCGCCGGGCGTAGGCGTCGAGGAAGGCGTTGGCGGCGCAGTAGTCGATCTGGCCGAAGCCGCCCAGGACGCCGGTGACCGAGGCGCAGAGCAGGACGAAATCCAGCTCCGCCTCGCCGGCCAGCGCCGCGGCGAGCACCCGGGTGCCGCGCACCTTGGGAGCCAGCACGCGGCTGGCGGCGGCCGGGCTCCGGAGCTGCGCCATGCCGCCGCCGGCCACCCCGGCGGCGTGGATCACCCCGTGGATGGCGCCGAAGCGGCGGCGGGCCAGCTCCACGACCGCCGCCATCGATTGCGGATCGGTCACGTCGCCCCGCGTCACCAGCAGCTCCGCGCCCTGTTTCTCCAGCGCCAGCAGCCGGGCGATCACCTGCCCATGCCCCTGGGCAGCGCTGCCGGTCCCGTGACCCTCCAGCCGCCGCTCCCACTCGGCCCGCTCCGGGAAGGCGCTGCGGCCAACCAGCACCAGGCGCGCCCGCGCCCGCGCCGCGAGCAGCTCGGCGAAGGTGAGGCCCAGGCCGCCCAGGCCGCCGGTGACCAGATAGACCCCGCGCTCGCGCAGGCGCGGACCCGGCCCGGCGCCGGCCGCCGCCGGCAGCGGCAGCTCGACCGGCTCGTATGCCTGCACCCAGCGCTCCTCGCCGCGGTAGGCCACGACCAGATCGGGCGGATTGGCCGGATCGGGCGGATTGGCCGGATTGGCCGGATCGGGGGCGCCGGCGGCGAGCTCGTCCGCCACCAGCTCGGCGAGGCCGGCCAGAGCGGCCGGGCCGGCGGCCGGCGGCGGCAGGCTCACGTCCACGCTGCGGCAGGTCAGGTGCGGATACTCCAGGGGGAGCACCCGGCAAGGCCCGAGCAGCAGCGCCTTCTCGCAGTCCGCGGTGCGGTCCGCGGCCTGGGCGTCCGCCGCCGCGGCGCCCGGCGAGTGCATGCCGCTCGACAGCACGGTCAGCGCCATGGGATCGCTCCAGCCGCGCCGCCCCAGCGCCTGGGCGAGGAGCAGCAGGTCCTGGAACAGCGCCTCGCCCGCCTCCGGAGATGCCAGCGGATCGACCGCCGCGGCGTGCACGACGTGGGCAGGAGGCCGCGCGAGGCCGCCGAGCAGGGTGTCATACCCTTCCGCCGCGAGGGCCGCCGTGCCGGTATCCCCGGCTTCAGGAACCGCACCAGCCGCGCCGGCGGCACCCTCGGGCGCACCCGGACCCTGCGCCCGATCAGCCGCAACCTGCGCCGCCGCCGCACCCGCCGGCACCGGGGCCGTCACCACCTCGAAACCGCGGCGGGCCAGCACCGCGGCCAGGCGGGCGCCGAGGCCGCGGGCATCGGTCAGGATCAGCCAAAGGCCGCGCGCGGCGGCGCCGCTCGCCGCCAGCACCGGTCCTGCCGCCGGAGCCGCCACTGCACCGGGCGCGGAGGAAATCACCTCCGGTCCTGCGGTGGCCGCCGGAGCCGCCGCTGCACCCGGCGCAAAGGAGGGTGTCTCCCGCCTTGCGGTGGCATCCGGCACCGCCGCACCACCCGGCACGGAGGAGGACGCCTCCCCCCCTGCGGTGGCATCCGGCGCCGCCGCACCACCCGGCACGGAGGAGGACGCCTCCGGCCCTGCGGTGGTATCCGGCACCGCCGCTGCACCCGGCGCAGAAGGCGCCTCCGACCCCGTGGCGGCGGCCGGAGCCGCCGCTGCACCCGGCGCAAACGAGGGCACTTCCGGCCCTGCGGTGGCCGCCGGCGCGCCAGCCGCGGCCGGCAGCAGCTCCGGCACCGCGCCCGGCGGCACCGACTCCTTCCAGAACGGCGCGTAGAACCAGCCCGCGACCCCTTGGGCGCGCGGGCGCGGCGGCGTGGCGGCGGCGGGCGCGGCCTCCACCCAATGGCGCCGGCGCTCGAAGGGATAGGTCGGCAGGGCGCACCGCCGCCGGCTCTCGCCGCGGTGAAAGCCGTCCCAGTCGATCGGCACCCCGGCCATCCACAGCCGTCCCACGGCTTCGAGCAGCAGGTCGAGGTCGGGACGCGGCGCCCGCGGGTGGCGCATCGACGGGATGGCCACCAGCGGCTCGGGCCCCGCCGCCTGCTGGCGGGCGAGGGTGGTCAGGCCGTGCCCCGGCCCCACCTCCAGGAGCACTCGGCCCGGCTCGCGCCGGATCTCCGCCACTCCGGCGGCGAAGCGCACCGTGGCGCGCAGGTGGCGCCCCCAGTAGGCGGGATCGGTGGCCTCGGCGGCGGTGATCCAGGTGCCGCTGACGTTGGAGAGGAAGGGGATGCGCGGCGCGCGCCGCTCGACGCCGCGCACCCGCTCGACGAACGGGGCGATGGCGGGCTCCATCATCGCCGAATGGAAGGCGTGCGACACGTGGAGCGGCCTGGTCTCGACGCCGCGCTCCGCCAGCCGCCGCGCCAGCTCGGCCACGGCGCCCGCAGGCCCGGCGACCGCGGCGGCGGCGGGAGCGTTCACCGCCGAGAGCGCCACGCCGTCGCCGAGGAGCGGCAGCAGGTCGTGCTCGGCCATCGACACCGACAGCATGGCCCCCTCCGGCAGCCGCTCCATCAGCCGCCCGCGCTCGGCCACCAGCGCGAGCGCGTCGGCGAACGAGAACACCCCGGCCAGGCAGGCGGCCACCAGCTCGCCGACGCTGTGGCCGAGGCACGCCGCCGGCCTCACGCCCCAGGACATCCACAGCCGCGCCAGGGCGTGCTCGACGACGAAGAGCGCCGGCTGCGCCACCGCCGTGCGCTCCAGCTGCCGCGCCGCCGCCTCCATCTCCCCGGCCGGCGGGGCGAGCAGCCGCCGCAGGTCGAGCCCGAGCAGCGGCAGGAGCAGCTCGGCCCCCTCGTCCACCGCCTCGCGGTAGAGCGGCTCGACGCGGTAGAGCTCCGCTCCCATGCCCGGATGCTGCGCGCCCTGGCCGGGCAGCAGGAAGACGGCGGCGCTCGCGCCGGCGTCGTGGACGGCGCCGAGCAGCCGCTCCGGGTCGCCGCCGCCGAGCACCGCCAGGGCGTCGTCGCGCCCGCGGCAGACCGCCATCCGCCGGTGCTCGAAGGCGCGGCGCCCCACCTGCAGCGTGTAGGCGGCGTCGGCGAGGCCCTCGGCCCCCAGCTCCGGCCGCGCCGCGAGATGAGCGGCGAGGCCGGCGGTGGCGGCGTCGAGCGCGGTGGCGCTCCTGGCCGACAGCAGCAGCAGCTGCGCCGGCCGGGAGCTGCCGCCGCTGGCGCCGGTCACCGCCGGCGGCGGCTGCTCGAGGACCACGTGCGCGTTGGTGCCGCCGATGCCGAAGGAGCTGACGCCGGCGCGGCGCGGCGCCCCCGCCGCCGCCGGCCACGGGGCGAGCGCGGCGCTCACCCGGAACGGGCTCGCCGCGAAGTCGATCGCCGGGTTCGGCCGCTCGAAATGCAGGCTGGGCGGCAGCTCGCCGCGCTCGACCGCCAGCGCCGCCTTGATCAGGCCGGCGACGCCCGCCGCGGTGTCGAGGTGGCCGACGTTGGTCTTGAGCGAGCCCAGGGCGCAGTAGCCCTGGCGCGCGGCGCCGGCCTGGCGGAAGGCCTGGGTGAGCGCCGCCACCTCGACCGGATCGCCCAGCTCGGTGCCGGTGCCGTGGGCCTCGACGTAGCCCACCGTCTCGGGGTCCACGGCCGCCGCGGCGAGGGCGGCGGCGATCACCTCCGCCTGGCCGTCGACGCTGGGGGCGGTGTAGCCGATCTTGGCGGCGCCGTCGTTGTTGATCGCCGAGCCGCGGATCACCGCCAGCACCGGGTCGCCGGCCGCCAGCGCATCGGCCAGGCGCCGCAGCACCACGACGCCGCAGCCGCTGCCGCGCACGGTGCCGCGGGCGCGCGCGTCGAACGCCCGGCAGTGCCCGTCGGGCGAGGCGATGCCCCCCTCCTGGTGGAGATAGCCGGCGCGGTGCGGCACCGCCACCGACACGCCGCCCGCCAGCGCCATGTCGCACTCGCCGGCCGCGAGCGCCTGGCAGGCCAGGTGCACGGCGACCAGGGAGCTGGAGCAGGCGGTCTGCACGTTGACGCTCGGTCCCCGCAGGTCGAGCTTGTAGGACACCCGGGTGGGGACGAAGTCCTTGTCGTTGCCGAGGAACGCCTGGTAGCTCCCCACCGCGTCGAGCACCTCGCGGTTGCGCTGCAGGTTGCTGAGCAGGTAGGCGTTGAGGCCGACGCCGGCATAGACGCCGACGGGACCGGGCAGCCGCTCGGAGCAGTAGCCGGCCAGCTCCAGCGCCTCCCAGGCGCATTCGAGGAAGATCCGGTGCTGCGGGTCCAGCACCTCGGCCTCGCGTGGGGTGTAGCCGAAGAACGCCGCGTCGAAGTCCTCCACCCCGTCGAGCGCCGCCGCCGCCCTGACGTAGGCCGGATCGGCGAGCAGCGCCGGCTCGACGCCCGCCGCGCGCAGCTCCTCGTCGCTCAGCGGCACGATCGACTCCACCCCGGCGCGCAGATTCTGCCACAGCGCCTCGACGGAGCCGGCGCCGGGGAAGCGCCCGGCCATCGCGGTCACGGCGATCGCGCCGCGCCCGCCCGGCGCACCGGCCGCCGCCGCGGCTGCTGCCGCGAATCCGGAGGCCGCGGCACCGGCGGTCGCGATCCCGCCTGCCGCGGCCTGGGCGGCCGTGACCGCTGCCGCCGTCACTGCCGCCGCACGCGGCCGGCCGCGCTCCATGGCCGCGCTCCGCTGCTCGCCCGGATCGCCAGGATCGCCGGAATCGCCGGCTCCGCCGAGGAACGCCGCAAGGGCGGCGACCGTCGGGTGACGCAGCAGGTCCACCATCGAGGGCGCCGCCCCCGGCACCGCCTCCCTGAGGCGCGCCTGCACCCGCGCGAGCAGCAGCGAGTGGCCGCCGAGGTCGAAGAAGTTGTCGCGCACCGAGACGCGCGGCACCGCCAGCACCTCCTGCCAGACCGCCGCGATCGTCCGCTCCAGGCCCGGCCGCGGCTGCAGCGGCCCCTCCGCCTCGCCCTCCGCCGCGGCCTGATCAGAGGGCGCGGAGGCCGCACCGCCCGCAGCGGGCGCGCCGGCAGCGCCGCCCCCGCCGGCCGGCCCACGCGGCGCCGGCAGCGCCCGGCGGTCGATCTTGCCGTTGGGGGTGAGCGGCC
>JASLEW010000480.1 GCA_030150965.1 Thermoanaerobaculia bacterium
CGCCGCGTGCGCGCCGTGCGCGGGCACGCCGTCCACGCCGTGCGCGCCGTGCGGCAGCGCCTTGAGCAGCCGCGAGCAGAAAAGCGGGATCACCGTCATCGCCACCACGTAGGAGGCGAAGAGCGAGATCACCACCGCGAGAGCCAGGGCCGAGAACAGGAACTTGCTCACCCCGTAGAGGAAGGTCACCGGGAAGAACACCACCACCGTGGTCAGCGTCGCGGCGAGCACCGCGAGCGTCACCTCGGAGCCCCCCGCCTCGGCCGCCACCGCCGGCGTCTCGCCGATCTCCAGGTGGCGGAAGATGTTCTCCAGCGAGATCACCGAGTTGTCGATGATGCGCGAGAAGGCGAGCGCCAGGCCGCCCAGGATCATGGTGTTGATCGTGCTGCCGGCGAAGGCCAGCACCACGAAGGTGGCGAGCGCCGAGAGCGGGATCGACAGGAACACCGCCGAGGTGGCGCGCAGGCTGCCCAGGAAGATGAGGATCATGACGCTGGTGAGGAGGAGGCCGAGCACCCCCTCGTGCAGCAGCGTGGTGATCGCCTCCTTGACGAACGCCGACTGGTCGAAGACGACGCTGGTCACCAGGTCCTTGGGGATGTCCACCAGGCGGCCGAGCAGCTCGCGCACGCCGCTCACCACGGCGATGGTGTTGGTGTCGCCGCCCTGCTTCATGATCGGCAGGTAGACCGAGCGCTGGCCGTCGACCCGCACCACGCTCGACTGGATCTGGTTGGCGTCCTCGGCCTTGCCGACGTCGGCCACCGACACCCAGTTGGAGCCCACGGTCTTGATCGGCACCTGGTCGAGCGCCTTCATGTCGGGGACCATGCTGTTCGAGTAGACGTAGTAGTCGAACGGCCCCATCTTGACGTCGCCGGCCGGCAGGATCAGGTTCTCGCGGTTGATCGCCGCCACCACGTCCATCAGCCCCAGCTGCCGCGACAGCAGCTTGTAGGGATCGACGTAGACCATGATCTGGCGGTACTTGCCGCCGAAGGGCGGCGGGATCTCCGCCCCCTGCACCACCGCGATCTGGTTGCGGATGGTGAACTGGCCGATGTCGTGGAGCTGCGTCTCGTTGAGGCCGTGGCCCTTGAGCGTCACCAGGCAGACCGGCAGGCTCGAGGCGTCGAACTTCAGCACCACCGGCGGCAGGGTGCCGGGGGGCAGGCGCTTGAGGTCGGCCAGCGCCAGGTTGGAGAGCTCGGTCACGTCGGTGTCGGCGCTGGTGCCGGGCTGGAAGTAGACCTTGATGATGCTCACCCCGAGCATCGAGCGCGATTCCATGTGATCGATGCCGCTCGCCAGGGTGAAGAAGCGCTCCAGCGGGTTGGTGATGTTGTTCTCGATGTCGCCCGGCGGCATGCCGGAGAAGAACGTCGCCACCACCACCTCGGGCAGGTTGATCGGCGGGAACAGATCGACCGGCATGCGCGCCAGGCTGACCACGCCGATCACCGTGAGGATCAGGCAGACGACGATGACGAAGTACGGGTTGCGGATGGAGAAGCCTGACATGGGTGTCCGTCCTGAGCGCGGCTAGCCCTGCGGCTGGAACTGCAGCAGCTGGACCGGGTGCGGCCGGACCGCCTCGCCGGGGGTCAGGCTGCCGCGGTCGCTCACCACCACCTGCTCGCCGGCCCGAAGCCCGGACAGCACCTCGGCGTCGGACGCGGTGCGCATGCCGATCTCGACCGGCCGCTCCTCGATGCGGCCGGCGGCGCTCACCACGTCCACCGTGGTGTGGTCGCCCTGCTGGCTGACCGCCTGGAGCGGCACGGTGAGCGCCCGGTCGGCGCGGCCGAGGGCGAGCGTCGCCTCGGCGTAGACGCCGGGGATCAGCACGCGGTCGGGGTTCGCCACGTCCACCTCGGTGTGCATGGTGCGCGTGTCGGCCTTCACGTCCACCGAGAAGCGCGCCACCTTGCCGGGGAAGCTCCGCCCCAGCGCCGGCACCCGCACGGTCACCGGGTCGCCGATACGGATGAAGCGCACGTAGGACTCGGGCACCGGGATCACCAGGCGGAACAGGTCGTCCTGCGACAGCTTGACCAGCGGCATGGCCTGGGTGCTGGAGCTGGTCCCGGCCTGGAGCAGGGCGCCCAGGTTGGCGTAGCGCTGGGTCACCACGCCGGCGAACGGCGCGCGGATGCGCGAGTAGTCGTAGAGCGCCTGGTCCTGGGCCTGCTTGGCGACGGCGCTGGCGAGCTGGTTGCGGGCGCCGTCGAGCGTCGAGCGGGTGGCCTCGACCTGCGCCTGGGCGGCCAGGTCGCGCCCCTGCACGTCGTCGACCTCCTGCTGCGCCACCATGCCGGGTTTCTGCGTGGCGACGCCGTTCAACCGCTCGTATTGCAGGTGCAGGACGTTGGCCTGCGCCTCGACGCGCGCCAGCTCGTGCGAAGCGTGGGTGACCTGGTCCTGCATGTTCTTGACCGCCGCGGTGTCCTGGGCGAGGAGCAGGCGCAGCTCGGGGATCTCCAGCACCGCCAGCAGCTGCCCCTTGGCGACCCGGCTGCCGTAGTCGACCAGGAGCTGGCTGACGTAGCCGGACTCCTTGGCGTAGACGTCGATCTCCTGGAACGGCACCAGCTCCGCGGAGACGGTGAGGTGCTGGGCGAGCGGCTTGAGCGTGGCCGGGGCGACGCCGACCTCGACGGCAGCCCCCGCGCCCGCCCTGCCCGCCGCTGCCGCCGGCCGCGGGTCGGAGGCGGCGGCGTGGCCGCAGCCGGCGGC
>JASLEW010000178.1 GCA_030150965.1 Thermoanaerobaculia bacterium
GTCCAGGGCGCGGGCGCCGTCCCGCGGCGCGCCGCCGGCCCGACCGCGCCGGGTGCCGCCGAACCCACCGCGCCGGGTGCCGGCGAACCCATCGCTCTGGGTGCCGGCGAAGCCATGGCGACGGTTGCGGGCGAACCCACCGCGCCGCGTGCCGGTGAGCCCCGCGCTCCGGCTGCCGCCGCCACGCCGCCCGGCGACGGCGTGGCACCGGACGACGGCGGCGTGGGCGCCGCCAGCCTGGCGTACGTGCTCTTCACCTCGGGCTCGACCGGCCGGCCGAAGGGGGCCCTGGTCACCCACGGCAACGTGCTGCGCCTGTTCTCGTCGCTGCCGCCCTCCCTGACGCCGGAGCGGCGCGATGTCTGGACCGTGTTCCACTCCTATGCCTTCGACTTCTCGGTGTGGGAGCTGTGGGTGGCGCTGCTCCACGGCGGCACCGCGGTCCTGGTGCCGCACTGGGCGGCGCGCTCGCCGGAGAGCCTGGTCGAGATCCTGGCGGCGGAGCGGGTGACGGTGCTCAGCCAGACGCCGAAGGTCTTCTATCAGCTGGTGGCGGCGCTGGAGCGCGACCCGGGGCGCCCGCTCGCCCTGCGCCGCGTGGTGCTGGGCGGCGAGGCGCTCGATCCCGGCGCCGCCGCCCCCTGGTTCCGCCTGCCGGTGGCCGGCAGCGCCGCGCGGGCGGCCGGCGGCGGCGCCCAGCTCATCAACATGTACGGCATCACCGAGACCACCGTGCACGTCACCCATCACCGCGTGGCCGCGGCCGAGGCCCTGCCGGGCGGGCCGAGCCTGATCGGCGCCCCGCTCGCCGACCTCGTCCTGGTGGTGGCCGACCGCCATCTCGAACCGCTGCCGCTGGGCGTGCCGGGGGAGATCCTGGTCGGCGGCGCCGGCCTGTGCCGCGGCTACCTGGGGCACCCGGCGCTGACCGCGGAGCGCTTCGTGCCCGATCCGTTCGGCGGCGTTCCGGGAGCGCGCCTCTACCGCTCCGGCGATCGCGGCCGGCGCCGCGCCGACGGCGGCATCGAGTACCTGGGGCGGCTCGACTCCCAGGTCAAGGTGCGGGGGATGCGCATCGAGCTGGGCGAGGTCGAGGCGGCGCTCGCGCGGCACCCGGCCGTGCGCCAGTGCGCCGTCGTGGCGCGCGAGCTGGCGCCCGGCGACCTCGGGCTGGTGGCCTACCTGGTGGCCGCGGACGGGGCGCTGCCCGCGCCCCCCACGGCCGGCGAGCTGCGCGCCTTCCTCGCCGGCTCGCTGCCGGAGTACATGGTCCCGGGCGCCTTCGTCGTCCTCGACGCCCTGCCGCTCACCGCCACCGGCAAGCTCGACCGGCGGGCGCTGCCGGCCCCCGAGCGCTCGGGCGGCGCCGGCGGCGCGGCCTTCGTCGCGCCGCGCACGCCGCGCGAGCTGATGCTCGCCGAGCTGTGGCGCGAGCTGCTCGGCGTCGAGCGCCTCGGCGCCGGCGACAACTTCTTCGAGCTCGGCGGCCACTCCCTGCTGGCGGCGCGCCTGGCGGCGCGGCTGCGCGACCGCCTGGGACGGGAGGTCTCGGTGCAGCTGGTCTTCCATCATCCGACGGTCGCCGCCCTGGCGGCGGCGATCGAGGGCGTCGTGGCCAGGGGAGCGGCGAGCGAGGCGCCGGCCCTGGTGGCGATGCCGCGGCGCGTGCGGCGGCCCGCCGTCGGCGCCGCCGTAACGTAGCGCCTGGCAGGGCTTGGAGGTACGCGAAGCATGGCCGAGGCACCGCACGATCCCGCCGCCGCGCCCGTGGCGCCGGCGGCTGTCATGAATCCGCTGGTTCCCGCGGCCGGCGCGGCGCCGCCGTCGCGGCAAGCGGACGCTGCGCCCGAGGCGAGCGGTGCCGATGCCGCGGCCGACGCATGCACCGCGGCCGGCGCGGTCGAATCGGACGCCGCGGCCGGCCCCGACGCCGGGAGCGCCGGCGGCGAGGTCTTCGTCGCACCCACGTCGTTCGCGCAGCAGCGGCTCTGGCTGATCGATGTGCAGCAGCCGGGGCTGCCGATCTACAACGTGCCGGTGGCGCTGCGCCTGCGCGGCGCGCTCTCCGGCCGGCTGCTGGCCGCGGCCCTCGCCGCGGTGACCGCGCGCCACGAGACCCTGCGCACCGCCTTCGCCGAGGAGGACGGCGAGCCGGTGCAGCTGATCCACGAGCGTCTGGCGCCGGTCCTCGCGGTCGCCGACCTCGCCGCGCTCCCGGCGGCGGTGCGCGAGCGCGAGGCGCACGCGCGGCTTCAGGCCGCTTCCCTGCTGCCGTTCGACCTCACCCGCGCGCCGCTGCTGCACAGCCTGCTCGTGCGCCTCGCGCCGGCCGAGCACCTCCTGCTGCTGAACCTGCATCACAGCATCACCGACGCCTGGTCGCTCGGCATCCTCGGGCGGGAGATCTTCGCCATCTACGAGGCGGCGGCGGCCGGCAGGGCGCCGGCGCTGCCGCCGCTCGCCATCCAGTACGCCGACTACGCGGCCTGGCAGCGGCAGTGGCTGGTGGGGGAGGCGCTGGAGCGCAAGCTCGACGTCTGGCGCCAGCGCCTGGCGGGGGCGCCTTCGACCCTCGCCCTGCCGACCGACCGGCCGCGCCCGCGCCTGCCGGCCACGGCAGGGCGCAGCCTGCCCTTCACCCTGTCCGCGGGCATCGCCGCCGCCCTGCCGCGCCTGGCCCGCGACGGCGACGCGACCCAGTTCATGGTCCTGCTCGCCGCCTTCAGCGCGCTGCTCGGGCGCCTCAGCGGGCAGGAGGACTTCGTCCTCGGCGCCCCGGTTGCCGGCCGCAACCGGGTGGAGACCGAGAACGTCATCGGCTGCTTCGTCAACACCGTGGCGCTGCGCTGCGACCTCTCCGGCAATCCCGCCTGGCGGGAGCTCCTGGCGCGCACCGCGGCGATGGCGATCGAGGCCTTCGCCCGCGACGATCTGCCCTTCGAGCAGCTGGTCGCGGCGCTGCGCCCCGACCGGCGGCTCAACGAGAACCCGCTCTTCCAGGTGGCGATCGGCTTTCAGCAGGGGG
This sequence comes from Thermoanaerobaculia bacterium, assembly GCA_030150965.1. Lineage (GTDB taxonomy): Bacteria > Acidobacteriota > Thermoanaerobaculia > Multivoradales > UBA5704 > JASLEW01. The sequence continues at coordinate 3,026 of JASLEW010000178.1, forward strand.
CGCTCACCGCCTTCACCGCCGGCGGCCTGGAGCTGCTGGACCCGGCGCCGATCCACACCGGCACCGCCAAGTTCGACCTCTACCTCGACCTGGTCGGCGAGGCCACGGGCATCGGCGGCTTCTGGGAGTACAGCACGGCGCTCTTCGACCCGCCGACCATCGGCCGCCTGGCGCGCCAGCTGGAGGTGCTCCTGGCCGCGGTGGCGGCGGCCCCCGAGCGGCCGCTGCTCGATCTGCCGCTGCTCGGCGAGGCGGAGCGCCATCAGCTGGTGGCCGAGTGGAACGAGGCCGCCGCCGCCCGGCCGGAGGCGGCGTCGCTGATCGAGCTGTTCCGCCGCCAGGCGGCGGAGCGCCCGGACGCCATCGCGGTGAGCGCCGGCCCCGAGGACCTGGCGCTTTCGGCGCTCCGCCCGGCGGCGGGTTTCCCGGCGGGATCGAGCCAGGCGCCGTGGAGGGAGACGGAGCCGCCGCCGGCCGGCGCGCCGGGACGCCCCGCGGCCGGCGGCCTGGCGGTGAGCTACGGCGGGCTGGCGCGGCGGGCGGCGGCGCTGGCGGACCGGCTGCGGCAGGCCGGGGTGGGGGAGCGGGGAGCGGCGGCCGAGCCGGTGATCGGCGTCTGCCTGGAGCGCGGCGTGACGATGATCGAGGCGCTCCTCGCGGTGGTCTCGCTCGGGGCGGCCTACCTGCCGCTCGACCCGTCCTATCCAACCGAGCGCCTGCGCTTCATGGCCGCGGACGCCGGCGCCTGCGCGGTGGTGGCGCGGCGCGCGCTCGGCGCGTGGCTGCCGGCGGGCCTGCCGGTGGTGTGGGTGGGGGAGAAGGATGGTGGGGCGCCGAGGGGCGGGGCGGTGGCCCTCCTGGCGGACCCGTCGCGGCTGGCCTACGTGATCTACACCTCGGGCTCGACGGGGGTGCCGAAGGGGGTGGCGGTGCCGCAGGGTGCGGTGGTGCGCCTGGTGCGGCGGAGCAACTTCGTGCAGCTCGGTGCGGACGACGTGGTGGCGCAGGCGGCCAACGCCAGCTTCGACGCGGCGACGTTCGAGATCTGGGGAGCGCTGCTCAACGGCGGCCGGCTGGCGGTGGTGCCGCGCGAGGTGATGCTGGCGCCGGAGCGTCTGGTGGAGAAACTGCGCGACGAGGGGGTGACGGCGCTGTTCCTGACCACGGCGGTGGTGCACTGGCTCGCCGGGGTGGCGCCGGGCGGGCTGCACAGCGTGGGGCAGGTGCTGTTCGGCGGCGAGGCGGTGGACCCGAGCCGGGTGGCGGAGATGCAGGCCGGCGGCGGACCGCGGCGGCTGCTGCACGTCTACGGGCCGACGGAGAACACGACGTTCAGCACCTACGCGGTGGTGGCGGAGGTGCCTTCGGGGGCGGTGACGCTGCCGATCGGAGGACCGCTCGCCGGCGGCAGCGTGCACCTGCTCGACGGCGAGCGGCGGCCGGTGCCGGTTGGGGTGGTGGGGGAGGTGTACCTGGGAGGCAGCGGGCTCGCGCGCGGCTACGTGGGCCGTCCCGAGCTGACCGCGGAGCGCTTCGTGCCCGACCCCCTGGCCTTCGCCCCGGCTCCGCAGGCGCCACTGACGCCGCCGACGCCAACTATAACGCCGGTGCCACCGGTGGACGGTTCCAGAGCCGCACCGCCCGCGGGCGCCGCCGCCTTGCCGTCGCCGCCGGTCTTTCCCGGCTCCGAGTCCTCTGCGGGTGCCGGCCGCCTTCCGGGTGCGTTCGGCGCGCGGCTGTACCGCACCGGCGACCTGGCGCGGCGGCGGGCGGACGGGGCGGTCGAGTTCGTGGGGCGGGTGGACAGCCAGGTGAAGATCCGCGGCTTCCGCATCGAGCCGGCGGAGGTGGAGGCGGCGCTGGGCGCGCATCCGGGGGTGGCGGAGTGCGTGGTCCTGGCCCGGCGTGCCGGCTCCGGCAACGGCGCGGGCGGCGGCGAGCTGGCGCTCGCCGCCTACGTGGTGCCGCGGCCGGGAGCGGCGGGGCGCGCCGCCGAGCTGCGCGGCTGGCTGCAGGGGAAGCTGCCGCCGCACCTGGTGCCGTCCTGGTTCGTCGAGCTGGCGCGCCTGCCGCGCAACGAGAACGGCAAGCTCGACCGCGCCGCGCTGCCCGAGCCGGCGGGACGGCCGGACGGGCCGGCGGAACGCGAGGCGCCGCGCACCCCGACCGAGGAGCTGCTGGCCGGGATCTGGGCGGAGCTGCTGGGAGCCGCGCCGCCCGGCCGCGATGACGATTTCTTCGCCCTGGGCGGCCATTCGCTGCTGGTCACCCGCCTCCTGGCCGGTGTGCGCGCGGCGTTCGGGGTGGAGCTGCCCGCCGCCCGCGTGTTCGAGACGCCGACCCTCGCCGGCCTGGCGGCGCGGATCGCTGCCCTTCGACAGGGCGCGGCGCCGGAGCTGCCTCCCCTGGTGGCCAGGCCGCGAGCGGTCCGCTCGCCGGCCGGGCGGGCTCCGGCCTGCGGTGGCCGACTCCCTCCGCCGCCGGCCGCGCCGGCGTCGCCGCCCATCCCGGCCGATGCGGCCGGC
>JASLEW010000525.1 GCA_030150965.1 Thermoanaerobaculia bacterium
GCGCGCGGCCGGCTGGGCGGGCGCTCGCCGCGGCGCTCGCAACCGGAGCGGAGGCGGCGGCCGAGCCGGCCGCGGGATCGCCCGGAACCGGCAGGTCGATGAAGTAGCGGCGGCGGTCGAACGGGTAGGGCGGCAGCGGCACACGGCGGCGGCGCTCCCGGCGCACGAAGCCCTGCCAGTCGGGGCGCGCGCCGTGCAGCCAGAGGCGGCCGAGCGAGCCCAGGAGGTACGCCTGGTCCGACACCGCCTCGCGCGCCTCGCGCAGCGTCGGCACCACCGCCTGCCCCGCCTTGCGCTCCGGGTGCTGGCGGGCGAGGGTGCCGAGCGTCTGGCCGGGCCCCACCTCCAGGAGCAGCCGCGGCTCGCCGGCGAGGAGCGCCGCGAGCCCCTCGGCGAAGCGCACCGGCCGGCAGAGGTGCTCCGCCCAGTAGGCGGGATCGGTCGCCTGCTCGGCGGCGAGGAAGGTGCCGGTCACGTTCGACACCACCGGCAGGCGCGGCGGCGCGAGCGGCACACCGCGCGCGATCTCCAGCAGGCGCGGCACCGCCGGCCGCATCATCGGGGTGTGGAAGGCGTGCTCGGTCTGCAGGCGCCGGCTGGCGACGCCGCGCCCGGCCAGGAGGCGCGCCAGCCGCTCGACCGCCGCATGCGGCCCGCCGGCGACCGACATCGCCGGGCCGTTGGCGGCGGCGAGCGCCAGGTCGGGGTCGCCGTCGAGCAGGTGCTGCACCTCCTCGGCCGGCAGCGGCACCGCGAGCATCGCGCCCGCCGGCAGCGCATCGATCAGCCGCGCGCGCTCGGCGACCAGGGTGAGCGCCCCGGCCAGCGGCAGCACGCCGGCCAGGCAGGCGGCCACGTACTCGCCCAGGCTGTACCCGATCATCGCCCACGGCCGGATCCCCCACTCGGCCAGCAGCTCGGCGAGCGCGTACTCGACGGCGAAGACCGCCGGATGGGCGTGAGCGGTGCGGGCGAGCGGCCCGGCGACCCCCGCCGCCGCCTCTCTCCCGTCCGCCTCCGCCGCGCCCCAGCCGCCGCCCGCCCCCTGGCCCTCGGCCAAGGCGCGGCGCAGGTCGAGCCGCTGCGGCCCCGGCGCGGCCGCGGCCTCGGCCGGGCCGTCCGGCCACAGCAGCTCGCGCAGGTCGCGGCCGAGCGGCGCCGCGAGCGATGTCGCAAGCAGATCGGCACAGCGGTCGATCGCCTCGCGGAACGCCGGCTCGGTGCGGTAGAGCCCTCCGGCCATCCCGGCGTAGTGCTCGCCGAGGCCGGGGAGGAGGAACGCCACGCGGCGCTCCCCGGCGCCCGCCCCGCCCGCTCCAGCCGTCCCCCCGGCGCCCGCCGCTCCCCCGACTCCCGCCGTTCCAGCCCCTCCCGCCGCTCCCGCCGCTCCCCCCGCTCCGACATCGTGCTCCGCCGCCGGCTCCCCGCCGCCGCGCAGCTTCGCCACCGCGTCGGCCCGGTCGCGGCAGACGATCGCGCGCCGGTGGCGGTGGACGGCACGGCCGACGCGCAGGGTGTGCGCGGCGTCGGCGAGGTCGGGCAGCTCGGGCCATGGCGCGCCGGCGGGGCTTCCGGCGCCTCCCCGGGCGTTCCTTTCGGCAGCCCCCTGGATGCCTTCCCCGGCGCCCTGAGCATTCTGTCCGGTGGCTCCCTGGGTGCCTTCACCGGCGGCTCCCCGAGCGTTCTGTCCGGCAGCGCCCCGGGTGCCTTCACCGGCGGCACCCTGGGAGCTCCTTCCGGCGGCTACCTGGGTGCCTTCCCCGGCGCCCTGAGCATTCTGTCCGGTGGCTCCTTGGGTGCCTTCACCGGCGGCACCCTGGGAGCTCCTTCCGGCGGCACCCTGGGTGCCTTCCCCGCCGGCGCCCCGAGCGCCTACCCCGGCAGCCTCCCCGGCGGCCCCGTCGTCCAGCGCCGCCGCCAGCCGCTCCGCCGCCGCCGCCAGCGCCGGGGCGCTGCGCGCCGACAGCAGCAGGAGCTGCCAGGGCCGCGACGGCGCCGGGGCCGGGCGCGGCGGCGCCTCCTCCAGCACCAGGTGGGCGTTGGTGCCGCCGATGCCGAGCGAGTTGACGCCCGCCCGCCGCGGCGTCGCCGCGGCCGGCCAGTCGCGCAGCCGGTCGTTGATGTAGAACGGGCTCTCGTCGAGGCGCAGGCGGGGGTTCGGCCGCTCGCAGTGGATCGACGGCGGCAGCTGCCGGTGCTCCAGCGCCGCCACCGCCTTGAGCAGGCTCGCCGCCCCGGCGGCGGTGTCCGGGTGGCCGAGGTTGGGCTTGACCGAGCCGAGCGCGCAGAAGCCGCGCGCCGCCGTCGCGGTGCGGAAGGCGCGGGTGAGCGCCTCGACCTCGATCGGGTCGCCGAGCGGCGTGCCGCTGCCGTGCGCCTCGACGCAGCCGATGGTCGCCGGATCGACCTGGGCGATGGCCAGCGCCTCGGCGATCACCTCGGTCTGGCTCTCGACCGACGGCGCCGTGTAGCTGGCCTTGGCCGCCCCGTCGTTGTTGATCGCCGAGCCGCGCACCACGGCGCGGATCGGGTCGCCGTCGGCGAGCGCGAGATCGAGGCGCTTGAGCAGCACCACCCCGGCGCCGTTCGACTCCACCGTGCCGGCCGCCGTGGCGTCGAAGGCGCGGCAGTGGCCGTCGGGCGAGGCGATGCCCCCCTCCTGGTGGAGGTAGCCGCCGCGGTGCGGGAAGGAGATGGTGACGCCGCCGGCGAGCGCCATCGTGCACTCCCCCTGGAGCAGCGCCTGGCAGGCCAGGTGGACGGCCACCAGCGCGGTCGAGCAGGCGGTCTGCACCGCGATGCTCGGCCCGCGCAGGTTCAGCCGGTAGGAGACCTGCGTGGTCAGGAAATCCTTGTCGTTGAAGAGGCGCGCCTGGAGCCCGGCCGCCAGCAGCCGCTCGGGCACGGTGAGCAGGTGGGTGTAGAGATAGCTGTTGAAGCCGGACCCGGCGTAGACGCCGATCCGGCCGGGGTAGCCCTGCGGGTCGTAGCCCGCCGTCTCGCACGCCTCCTGGCAGATCTCGAGGAAGATCCGCTGCTGCGGGTCCATCAGCTCCGCCTCGCGCGGCGTCAGGCCGAAGAACTCGGCGTCGAAGCGCTCGACGTCCCGCAGCACGCCGCGCGCCGGCACGAAGTCGGGCCGCGCCAGCGTCTCGGCCGGCACGCCGAGCGCCAGCAGCTCCTCGGCGCCGAACACGGTGATCGATTCGACGCCGGCGCGCAGGTTGCGCCACAGCTCCGCCGGGTCGTCCGCCCCGGGGAAGCGGCAGGCGAGGCCGATGACGGCGACCTGGTCGCGGGCGTCCTGCCCGTTCTGCCCGTTCTGAAAGTCGCGCAAGCTCAGGTCCGCCGCCTCCTTAAACCCGGTTCTCGTACTCGCCCGGCAGCAGCAGGCTCATGTACAGGTCGCGCTCGACAAAGAGCAGCCGGCGGGCCAGGAGGTCGCCGACCAGCGCCTCGACGGCGGAAGCGGAGCGCGCGCCGGCGCCGGCGCCCGTCTCCCCGGCGGCGCCGCCCGCCAGATGCTCGGCCAGGTCGGCGATCCGCTTCGGCCGGTCGAGCGCCTGGAGCGCGCGGGCGCCCAGCTCCCCCACCCGGTGACGGACCAGCGTGCCGTCGCGCGTGTCGTGGATCACGCCCGCCGCCGCGTCGGCGAGGAACAGCGACGGCGCGAGCCCCTGGTCGCGGCGCGTCCAGCGCACGTGCCAGCGGTCCACCTGCTCCTGGATGCGGTCGCGCCACTGGCTCATCGTCGCCAGGTAGTTCGAGGTGTACTGGTGATCGACGAAGTAATAGATCATCTGCGCCATCACCTCCTCGCCGAACGGATAGATGAAGCTGTAGAAATCGCTCGGGTGAAGGTCGAGCCCGTACTCCTTCGCCTGCATGAAGTAGGGGCTGAAGCGGTCGAAGCGCACCGGGAAGGCGCCCGACGGCGGCGGCAGATGGAGGAGCGACGGGATGTCCGCCACGTACTTCTCGTACACCTCGCTGGTCTCGCCGGGGAAGCCGATCAGCAGGTTCCACTGCGGGCGCATGCCGTAGACCACGCAGTTCTTCATGAAGCCGAGGTTCTGGAACGCCGTCGTCCCCTTGCGCATCAGCTTGAGCGTCGAGGTGGCGAGCGACTCGATGCCGGGCTGCAGATCGATCACCCGGGCGCGGGCCAGGGTCTCCATCTCGTGGCTCTTGAGGTCGGCCTTCACCTCGTAGAACAGCGCCACGTCGGGCGGCGGCGTGAGGCGCGGGAAGACGTCCTTGAGATAGCTGCGCGGCATGATGTTGTCGACCGACTGGTAGCGCGAGCAGCGCGAGCCGTAGCGCGCGAACATGTCGTTGAGCTCCGCCACCGCGCGGTCGGCGTCCATCGCCCGGTAGCGCATGGTGCCGCCGTTGAGGCCGCAGAACGTGCAGTGCGAGCGCTCCCCCCACCAGCAGCCGCGCGAGGTCTCGAACAGCAGGATCGGCTCGACGTCGGCGTCGGCGAAGCTCTTCTCGAAGGTTTCCAGGAACGGCTCGTAATCGAGCGGCACCGGCTGATCGATGTCCAGCTCCGGCCCGATCGATTGCGGCCCGCGCCACGTCTCGGGCGAGGCGTTGCGGCGCGAGAAGACCCCCTGGATATCGTGGCAGCGCTCCGCCTCGCCGGCCAGGAGATGCCCGACGAAGTCCGGGAAGCTCGAGAGCGCCGGACCCGAGAAGACGAAGTCCACCGCGTCGATCGCTGCCGCGATCTGCCCGCCCATCGGCGCCTCGCAGTTGGCGCCGCCCACCACCGTCACCAGCCGCGGGTTCTTCTCCTTGAGCTTGCGCGCCATGGCGAACGACGCCACGTTCTGCGAGAACATCGAGGTGAAGCCGACCAGGTCCATCTCCGCCAGCCGATGCTTGGCGATGAGCCGCGAGAGATAGCCGTCCAGGCCGCGCCGCTTGGTCAGCAGCAGCCGCTTGCGGATCTCGAACGCCTCGTCGCCGGCCGGGAAGTAGCGCTGGAAGTACGCCTCGGTGTTGTCCGGCAGGCCGGGGAAGGCGGCGTCGCGGAAGAACCAGTCGCCGAGCCCCGCCATGTTCGCCTCCAGCGAATCCGACAGGTCGCGGTAGAGCGACAGCCCGAGGTGGTGGGCGAACTCGTGGTTCAGGTAGAGGAGGCGCACGTCGGCCTCGTCGCCGAAGCGCTCCTCGACCACCGCCTTGAGCTGGGTGAGGGCGATCGACGGCAGGATCACCGTGGCGAACGGCATGTTGACGAGAGCGATCTTGATCATGGCTGGAAACCTGTTCTGAAAGAGCGGCTTTCGGTTTCGGTCAGGACTCCGTTGCACGCCGGGGGCCGGCGGCTCACGCCTCCCGGTCCGGCGCCGACGACGCGGGCGTCACGGGCGTCACGGGCCCCGGCGGCGCCGCCGGCGCCGCGCTGGCCGCGGCGCCGG
>JASLEW010000572.1 GCA_030150965.1 Thermoanaerobaculia bacterium
GCCGGCGAGCCGTCCGTGGCAGGGTCGCGGCGGCCAGGGCCGTCGGCCGCGCCCACTCCGGAGGCGACGCGAAGCCTGGCGCCGTCAACCGGGCCTGCCGTGGAGGGGAACCGGCGGCTGGCGCCGTCCGCGGGGCCGGCGTTGGGGAGGACGCAGCCGCTGGCGCCGTCAGCGGAGCCGGTGGCCGCAGCGGAGCCGGTGCTTGCAACTGCCCCGGCCCTGCCGGCGGAGCCGGCGCTGGCATGCAGCAGGCTGGTGTGCACGTCCACGCAGTAGGGACAGCGGTTGAGCTGGGAGATGGCGGCGGCGACGGCCTCCTTGACGCCACGCGGCACCCGGCCCGCCGCCAGCACCCCCTCGCGCAGCGACCCCCAGGCGGCGGCCAGGACCTCCGGTGCCGGAGCATGCAGCCGCAGCGGCTCGGGCACGAAGCCGAAGTCGCGCCGCGCCTGGGCGAAGACCGCTGCCGCCAGCGGCGCCAGGGACCGCGACGACGTCCTGGTCTGGTAGCGGATCGCCACCCGCCGATGATAGACGCGGTTGCCGAGAGGATGAGACGCTCGGCCGCGCGCGGATGGCGCCGGCCCTCGGACACGTCCATCTCGATCGCCGGCAGCTCGTAGAGGCCGGCCACCTGCGCGGCCCGGCAGCGGCGCGGGCACGGCCGGGACGCGGCTGGCCCGGCGCCTGGAGTCACCGGAGCCCTGGCTCGCTTCACCAGGCCGTAGCCCGGGGTCGGTAAGCCGGAGTCAGCGGTGGCCGGTGCGCTTGGAGGGAGCGGGCGGCGGCGCAGCGGCGGCGGCACCCGCGCCGCTGGCGCCGGTGCAGTAGCGCAGGATGAAGGCCCGGCCGGCGACGCCCTGGTTCACCGGCACCACGATGAGGCGGTCGTACTCGTCGGAGCGGAAGATCGCGACCGGGCCGCCCCCCAGCTCCTCGACCACGCGCGGCAGGGTGTCGGCGTGGCCGACGACCAGCACCACCTCGGCCTTGTGGGCCTTGATGCCCTGGACCATCCCGGCCAGGTCCTTCTGCGGCACCACCTTCATGTCGAGGTGCAGCCGCCTGGCGAGCGGCTCCGCGGTCTGCTGCGTGCGCCGGGCGTCGGTGGCGAGGATCGCCTCCACCCCGGTGTCGCGCAGCGTCTCCGCCAGGCACTCGGCGCGCCGCTCACCGGCGGCGTTGAGCAGCGAGTCGGGAGCGCCGGTGGCGCGCTCGGCATGGCGGACGAGCAGGATCAGGCCCTGGGCCGGCGTCTGGCGGGCCAGAGACTGGCCAGCCGGCTCGGCCGCGGCGACCTGGGCGGCGGCGGCCAGCAGCAGCGGCAACCAGCCGACGAGCTTGCTTCTCCTTCTCGTCGTCCTCGTCGTCCTCGTCGTTCTCATCGCCCCCATCACCCTCATCGTCTAATTGCCGGTGGCCGGCCCCGGGGTTGAAGATCTCGTCCAGGCTCAGGGAGAGGCCAGGGAAGAGCGGGCTGGCGAGCCGCGCCGCCGCACCGGCGGCGGGCAGGCGCGCCAGGCGCACCGGACGGTTGCCGGCCCGCAGCACCTCCACCGTCTCCGCCGCCGGATCGACGATCCAGTACTCGCCGATCCCGAAGCGCCGGTAGGCCCGGCGCTTGGCCCCGAGATCCAGCGTCCGGGTGAACGGCGACAGGACCTCGGCGACCAGGTCGGGAGCGCCGCGCACCAGCCGCTCCTCGATGATCCCCAGCCGCTCCGCCCGCACGAAGAGCAGATCGGGCTCCACCACGTCGTGCGCCGAGAGGTAGACGTCCAGCGGCGCGAAGAACACCTCGCCCAGGCTGCGCGGGTGCACGAACGCGTGCAGCGCCGCGAACAGACCGCGCAGCACCCGCTGATGCCGGACCGCCGGCGCCGGGCTCACGTGGTGCTCGCCGCCCAGCAGCTCGTGGCGTTTCCCGTCGTCGGGGAGCGCCACGAGGTCGGCGTAGGTGAGCTTGACGGCAGTCTCCAACACGGCCACACCAGTATAGACGGAGACCGCGCCCTGCCGGAGCACGCTGCCGCCGGCGAGGAGGGCACCGGGCGCCGGTGACCCGCGGCTCTTGGCGCGGTCCGGAAACTAGATCTCCTCCGCCGCCTCCCCCGGCGCTTCGTCCGCCGCCCCGGCAGCATCCGCCCGCGCCGCCGCCTCGCCCGCCGCCGGACCCGCCGCCGTTACGCCGCCCGCCCCTGCCCCCGGCGCGGGCGGATGCAGCTGGGCGAAGATCCGCCGGCCGAGCGCCGGCCCCAGCACCTCGGCGATCTCGGCGGCGGTGGCCTGGCGGACCTTCTCCAGGCTGCCGAAGTGGGTGAGCAGGCGCTTGCGCCGCGTCGGGCCGATGCCGGCCAGCTCGTCGAGGCGGCTGTGCAGGGTGCGGGCGGCGCGGCGGTGGCGGTGGCGGGAGACCGCGAAGCGGTGCGCCTCGTCGCGGACCTCCTGGCAGAGCCGCAGCCCGGGATCCTCGCGGCGCAGCCGCAGCGGCTCCGGCCGCACCGGCAGGTAGAGCTCCTCCTCGCGCTTGGCGAGGGCGACGATCGGGGTCTCCTCGACGCCCAGGTCGGCGAGCGCCGCGAGCGCCGCGTTGAGCTGGCCGCGCCCGCCGTCGATCAGCACCAGGTCGGGCATCTCGCCGACCTCCTCCAGGCGGCGGCGGTAGCGGCGCTCGACCGCCTGGCGCATGGCGGCGAAGTCGTCGGGCTGGTCGAGGCCGCGGATGTTGAAGGAGCGGTACTCGCCCTTGCGCATCCGCCCCTCCTCCCACACCACCATCGAGGCGACGGTCTCGCCGCCCTGGAAATGCGAGATGTCGAAGCCCTCGATGCGCCGCGGCGGCTCCAGCAGGCCAAGATGGCGCTCCAGCGCGGCGGCGCCGGGGGGGACCTGCTCGCCGCGGAAGCGCCGCCGGTGGGCCATCTCGGCGTTGTGATGGGCGAGGGCGATGCGCTCCGCCTTGGGGCCGCGCGACGGCAGGCGCAGGTAGACCTTCTCGCCCTTGCGCTCGGACAGCCAGGCGAGCAGCGCCTCCTCGCCCTCGATCGGCGCCGGCAGGTGGATCTCCTTGGGGATGAACGTCGTGCGGTCGTAGATCTGGGGCACCACCTGCGACAGCAGCAGCTCGCTGGAGATCGGCCCCACCCCCTCCCAGAACAGCTCGCGGCGGTCGAGCACCTGGCCGCCGCGCATCACCAGCACCGCCACCGCGGCGTTGCCGCCGGAGAGGTGCACGCCGTAGACGTCCACGTCCTCGAAGGCGACGGAGGAGAGCTTGCGGCGCTCGCCGATCGCCTCCACCTCGCCCAGGGTGTCGCGCAGCCGCGCCGCGCGCTCGTAGTCGGTGGCCTCGGCGGCCTCCCACATCTCACGTTTCAGCCGGCGCACCAATTGATCGTTTTTTCCGGCGAGGAAGAGCCGCGCCTGCTGCACCGCCTCGCCGTAGCGCTCGGCGGTGGTGAGCGCCGCGACGCACGGCCCGAGGCAGCGGTGCATGTCGTGATAGAGGCAGGGCCGCGGCAGCGAGCCGTCGATCTCGATATGGCAGACCCGCACCAGGAACAGCTTCTGCACCAGCTTGATCGCCTTGCGCGCCAGGCCGCCGGGCAGGAACGGCCCGAAGTACTCGGCGCCGTCGTCGCGGATGCGGCGGGTGAAGGCGATGCGCGGATAGGGCTCCTGCACGGTCAGCTTGAGATAGGGATAGGTCTTGTCGTCGCGCAGCAGGATGTTGTAGCGCGGCCGGCGGCGCTTGATCCAGTTGTTCTCGAGCAGCAGCGCCTCGGCCTCGGAGTCGGTGACCACGAACTCCAGGTCGGCGGCCTCGGCGATCATCTGCGCCAGCCGCGGCTCGTGATCGCGCGCCAGGTAGGAGGCGGCGCGCTTGCGCAGCGACCGCGCCTTGCCGACGTAGAGCACCCTGCCCTCGGCATCCTTGAAGATGTAGATGCCGGGCTGGTCGGGCAGCTCGCGGATGCGGTCGGCAAGAGTCGGCGGCGGTTCCATCGCGAGGTCGAAAGGGCGCGGGGCTAAGGCCGGCGGACCGGGCGGGCCGGGGAGCGGCGGCCGCGGGGCCCGCCGCGCCGGCGGG
>JASLEW010000576.1 GCA_030150965.1 Thermoanaerobaculia bacterium
GTCGCGGCGGTCGGCGCCACCGCCACCCCGGCGCTCGGCGCGGTCTCGACCTTGGGCCTCGCCTCCGCCGTCGGCGCCCTCTCCACCGTCGCCGTGGGCGCGGTCCTGGCCACGCTCTCCACCATCTCCGCCAGGGCGGCCATCGCCGGCGTGGACAGCCCTCCGCCCGCCGTGCCGGCCGCACCGGGGGCGCCGCCGCTGTTTCGGAGTGAACCGACCGGCCAGCCGTCGGGCGGCGCCGCCCGGAAGCTGAAGATGACCGGCGGCGGCGGCCCGGGGTCGGGCACCAGCTGCGGCAGGCTGACGGCGGTGGCGCCGCCGGGGGCAAGCTGGCTCACCGTCAGGGGACCGGCGACCAGGAGGACGTTGCAGGGCAGGTGGAGCGAGGCGGTGACCGTGATCGTCCCCTGGAGCGTCGGCACCCCGGCGACGGCGAAGGTGCCGTCGGCCGCCGCCGCCGCCACCGCCTGGGCGTAGCCGAAGTCGATCACCACCTGGGCGCCGGCCGCGGGCGACCCGTCGAGGTTGAGGGCCTGGCCGGTCACCGTGGTCAGCGGGTCGGGGCCGGTGAACGGATAGGGCTGGAGCGTGAGGGCGGGCAGGACGGTGGTGCCGCCGGCGACCGCGTGCGGCCCCCTGGCGCCATCGCCGCCGCTGCCGCCGCTGCCGCCACTGCCGCCGGGAGCGCCGGGGGTGCCGATGGCGGCGGCGAGCTGGACGCCGCCGAGCGTGACCGTGGCCTCGGCCTGGAGCGTCCAGGCGCGCGCCGGAAACGCCGGCACGGTGAAGGCGCCGCCCGGGCCGGTCACGGCCGTTGCGGTGTCGGCCAGGTCGGCGCTCGCGACCGTCACGCCGACGCCCGCGAGCCCCTGGCCGTCGGGGCCCAGGACGGTGCCGCTCACCGTCGTCGGCTGCGGCGCCGGCGGCTGCACCAGCGTCAGGTTGCCCACGGACTCGTTCCGGTCCGGCGGCGGCGGCGGCACCTGGATGCCGGCGCCCGCCGGGCAGCCGCCCACGGTGCCGAGCGCGCTCACCGCCAGGTCGCCGCTGCCGGTGGGCAGGCCGCTCACGGTGAAGGTGCCGTCCGCGGCGGCGGCGGCGGTCGCCGAGGTGCTCCCGGCGGCGACGGTGACCATGGCTCCGCCGGCCGGCGCCCCGGCCGGGTCGAGCACGCGGCCGCTCACCGCCGTGCCCGGATCGACGACGCTGGTGATGGTCACCGGCGCCGACTGCGCCGCGCCGCCGACGTTGTCGGTTGCGACCGCCGCGATCACCAGGGTGCCGCCGGCCGGCGGCGCGACCAGCTGCGCCGTGTAGGGCGCGGTCGCCGTGCCGTGGATCTCCTCGCCGAAGAGGTCGAAGAGGACGCCCTGGATGCCGGTCGCGTCGCTCGCCCCGGCCACGACCGTCACCACGCTCCCCTCGGTGACCTGCGCGCCGTCGAGCGGGGAGAGGATCGCCACGCTGGGCGGCTGGTCGGGGAGCACCGTCACCGGGACCGGCGCCGACATGGCGCCGGGGCCGAGCGCGTTGTAGGCGAGCGCGGTGACGGCGAGCGCCGCCGCGCCGCGCGGCGTGGCCACCTGGAAGAGGTAGGGCGGCGCCGACGCGGTGCCGGCGAGCTGGCCGTCGACGTAGACCTCGACCCGCGTCACCGCCACGGCGTCGCTCGCCGCCACCGCGATGGTGAGCGGCGTGCCGTCGATCAGGCTCTGGCCGGCGACCGGCGCCAGGAGGGTCGCGACCGGCAGCGGATAGGGCTGGACGGCCAGCGTCTCCTGCGCCGCCGCCTGGACGCCGCCGAGGTTGGTGGCCACGGCGCCGAGCGTCATCGTGGGCTGGCCGGCGGGCGCCGTGACCGTGGCCTGGTACGGCGGCTTGTAGAGCGTCTCGACGACCGCGCCGTCGACCAGGATGCTGACCGAGGCAACCGACACCTCGTCCTGCGCCGCAACCGCCACGGCGACCGGCAGGCGCTCGCGGACCGTGCTCCCCGGGGCCGGCGCCGTCAGGCTCACCGTCGGCGGCGCGGTGTCGCCGTCGGCCGGCAGCGCGAAGACGCCGGTGTAGAGGCCGCCCTGCCCGGTCGTGTAGCCGGTGAGCTCGGCCAGCTCGAGGCCGTTGGCGGCGAGGAACACGGCGCCGTTGCGCACCGCGATGTCGTTGGCGCGCGGCGCCACGACCTGCCCGCCGGGAAGGGTCGTCAGATCGAGCACCGCCGTGTAGAGCGGCGGCCGGCTGCTGACGTCGAAGATCGCCACCTGGGCGGCGAGGAAGAACTGCGCGCCGAGGGCGAAGCCGTCCTGGAGCGCGGCGCGCGTCACCCCGAGATCGTCCTCGCTCGCCCCCACCTCCACCGGGTCGGTCGGGTCGGCCAGCTCGACCACGTGCAGGCCGCCGTAGATCCCCTCCCCGCCGGCGGCGACGTAGGCGTAGTGGCCGCGCACCGTGACGCTGCCGGCGCGCGGCTGGCCGGGCGGCGTGGTGCCGACCAGCGCCGGCGCCGCGGGGTTGCTCACGTCCACCACCGCCAGGCCGGCGTCGCCGCAGGCCACCACCGCATACGAGCCGGCGAGGGCGAAGCCGCCGAGGCCGGTGCCCGCGAGGCTCACCGCGCGCGGCGTGCCGGCGAGCGGCAGCGACCCCACCTCGACCGGCTGCATGGGGTTGCTCACGTCCACCACGTGCAGGCCGAAGTTGAGATCGGCGAGGTAGACCAGGTGGCCGCCCACCGCCAGGCGCGCCTGGTCGCCCGCGGGGTAGGCGAGGCTGCCGAGCCGCGCCGGGTGCGCCGGGTCGCTCACGTCGAGCAGCTGCAGCCCGCTGTCCTCGGCCACGTAGGCGACGCTGCCCGCGACCCGCACGTCGTTGGCGCTGCCCGGGGTGGCCGCCTGCGCCAGCAGCACCGGGGCCTGCAGGTTGGTCACGTCCACGACCGACACGCCGAAGCCGCCGGAGGCCACGTACACGAGGTCGCCCGCCGCCTCGACCGCGTTCTGGAAGCCGGGCAGCGGCAGGAAGGCCAGGGCGGCCGGGGTGAACGTCGTCACCGTGACGTCGGCGGTGGCCGAGAAGCCCGCGTTGCTCACCGTGATCGTCGCCGTGCCGCTCTGCCCGGCGTAGACCAGGCCGGGCTGCACGCCGAGGCTCGCCACCGCCAGGTTGCTCGACGCCACCTGCGTCAGGTAGAGCGGGTTGAGCAGGTCGATGGTGCGGCCGTCGATCACGCTGCCGGTGGCCGCGAGCTGCCGCGACGCCCCGCCGCTGACGGTGTTGGAGACCAGGGTGAACGCCGCCGGCGTGACGGCGATCGACGACAGCGCCGCCGCGAGGTTGAAGCTGTGGCTGTCGAGCGGGTCGCTCCCCGTCCGCACCTCGACGCCGTCGGAGATGCCGTCGCCGTCGGTGTCCCAGAGCAGCGGGTTGGTGTGGTGGATGTGCACCTCGTCGCCGTCCGACAGCCCATCGCCGTCGGTGTCCGGGTTGTGCGGATCGGTGCCGTTCTGGTACTCCTCGAGGTTGGTGAGGCCGTCGCCGTCCGGGTCCTCCAGGGCGCAGTAGGGATCGTTGGGATCGAGCCCGTGCGCCACCTTCCAGTCGTCGGGGATGCCGTCGCCGGCGCTGCTGCCGGCGAGCACCACCTGCACCTGGGCGATGGCGAGCACGCCCTCGTTGAGCGCGCTGATCACCGCCGTGCCGCTGGTGTGGGCGGTGACCAGCCCGTTGCCGTCGACGCTCGCCACCGCCGGGTTGCTCGACAGGTAGCCGGTGCCGGTGCTGCCGGCGGTGAGGTCCGCCGACGTGCCGTCCGGGTAGGTGGCGAGGGCCGCGAGCTGCGCCTGCTCGCCGGCGGCGGAGAGCGGCGCGCCGGGTCCGCTGAGCGTCAGGCCCGCCGGGATCGGCACCGGGTTGGCGAAGCTGATGTCGCCCACCAGGATGGTGCCGTTGACCGGCACGGAGAAGAGGTCCGACTGGCCGTAGCGCGCCGTGCCGCCCGCCATGCAGGCGGCGCGCACGCGGATCTGGCCGGTGCCCGCCGGCACGTTGGTGAGCACCCACACGCCGTTGGCATCGACCGGCGCCGTGCGGTTGAGCGCGCTCACCGTGCAGGTCTGGTCGAGCTGGGCGTGGGTGGCTGCGGCCGCGAGAAGAAACAGGCCGAGGGCCGATCGAAGAACGAGCATCGCTGCGGCCCGCATTGTGGCAGGGCCGTCGCCACAAACAGGCCAGACCCCTTCGCTACTCAACGTTGATCTCGGCTCGCGCATCTGGCACGCCTTGGTAGTTGGCATAGACGGTGAAGTGACCCTTCTGATGCGCCACGCCACGTCCGCTGTCGTCGATCTCGAGCACGGCAGGATCGCTTGAGGCGTAGGCCACCCAGCACTCCGGTCCGGTCAGGGAAATGGCCGTCCCATCGGCGAGCTTGCCGGACACTTCGATCTGAAAGGCCTGGCCGACGTTGACCTTGGGCGGCAGGTGGATCTCGATGCTCTGGATAAGAGGGAGGTCGATGAGCTGGAAGTAGAGCCGGGACTCCTGCGCCGAAAGGTCGAACACGGTGCCTGGACGGTTGGCGGCGAGCGATACCAGGTGCTCGACGACCGTGCGCGAGCCTCCAACCTCGATCATGTCGGAGAGCGAGCGCTTGCCCCAGCCGGCCCCTCCATCGTGCAGCCCGGTGCTCACCTTGGAAAGCTCCTTGACCTTGGCTCGCAGGCCGCGAAGCACGAAGAAATAGCCCGCCGCGCGTGTAAGGCTCTGCCGGGGGCCGAGATCGATAGGCAGATCCCACACCGACTCTCGTGGATAAAGGACGAGCTTGCCATCGATGCCGCGGAACTGGTACCGCGGAGCCTGGCGCACAAGCTCCTGGAAGACGCCCGCGAGGGTGGCCGGAGCAGTCACCAGCCTCACCTGTGCGTCGCCAGCGGTGGCCACGAGACAGAGGGGAACGCCGCTTCGGCGCAGGAGGGGCACGACCGCGGTGGTCAGGGATCCTTTGATCGTACCCGCAGGTGGGTGGCGCGTGAGGAGCGACTCCGAAGGCGGTTCGGTCCAGGCACAGCCGGCTGGACCCTCCCGCGAGGGAGTGGCGCCCGCGACGAGGCGGCCACGGACCGGCTTCCAAGTGGCCGAGGTGGATAGCAGGTGAACTGCCAAGAAAAATGCGAGCCACCGCAGACGACTGCGCCGATGAGGGCGCGCCAGCGCCGCTGCTGTGCTTGATTTGATCGCGGCTTCACGCCGCGGCTGGAGATCTTCGCCGGTGTTCATTCGCCGGATGCCTTTCGAGGTGGCACGACCTCCAATGGGATTCCCCTGGCCGAGTTCTCATAAAAGGCTATGACCGAAGCGGCTCCTGGGGCAACTGCAGCGGTGGCGCCGCCGCACCGGCGGACGGCCCGCGTCGTGAGCCTGACGCCAAGGGCGATGGGCCGTGCCGAGAGGGGGGTCTTCATTGTCCCGATCGAGCGGGCGGGTCTGCCGTAACACCGCTCTGTTGTTTTCCGGCGGGAATAACGTTGAACAGGATGATCTTGGCCATGTTCTCGTAGTACACATTGGCGCGTCCACGGCCTGGTTCAACGGCGGTGACGAGACCATCGGAGCTTACTTGAATCTTCTCGGTGGTTGCCAAGTATCTCGTACCGCAGTTGGGGGAAGTGAGCTCCTGCCGCGTTCCGTCGCGCAGCACGCCCGTGACCCGCAGCTGGACGGCCTCGCCATTCTGATGGAGGGTCGTCTTGGGAGCGGTCACTTCGAGCGCGGTGAGGATCTTCGCGGTGGTGATCTGCGCCACTCCGGGAGGTGGATCTCCGGAAGTGATGACCCTGAAGACGACGGATATCCGCTTCCCGAGGATCTGGGTGAAGAGCTCGACCACGGTTGCCGGAGCATGGAGGTGCACCGGATCAACGAAGATGTTGGCCTCTGGATTTCCAAAGAACCTGGGAAAGCCCAGGTTCGCCAGGGGGGGGACCAGCCGCCGCAGGCGATCGACCAGATGGTAGAGCGCGTTGAACCGAGGCCACGCGGGCACGTCGAGATGCTCGATCCGGACGCGCCAAGCTGGATCGGTCGAGTACAGGACCAGGTGCGGACCGATGAAGTCGTAGCGGTAGCCTGGGACGCTCGCGACGATCGCGTCCAGGAGCTGCTGTAGGGTGCAGCTCGGGAAGTTCACCGTCACTCTTGCCGTGGAGAAGTGCTCGATGAACGACAAGGGTATCCCGTAGTCATCAACCAACGCCCCGACCACGTCCCGCACCGTGGCGTTAGAGATCGTGACGCTTTCCAGGCGACGTCCGAGAAGCCGGTGTCCGCTGAGCTCCGGCCAGGGACACTCTGGGCCACCTAATGCCGGCGGCTCCGTTGTTGCGCCGGCCATTGCAGGATCGACGGCGACCGCTAAGGCTAGCAGGTGCACCGCTAAGAAACACGCGGACCACCGCAGCTTTCTACGGCGCGGGCTGAGACCAGTGATAACGGTCATTGCGCTCCCATCTCAAGGCGAGGTCGTCAGCTTCACCGTGCAGCCGCTTCCCGACGGTGATATTGTGGTCGTGATAATGCGTGTGAAAATCACCACATCATTGAGCTTGTAGGTCTGCAGGACAGAGTCTGTGCACGGGTGAGGCGGCACGAGGCCGCAGGAAGCCAGCACGTCCGCGCAAGGTTGGGTGGGATCAAGGCTACTGACCAGCCGGTTTCCAGAGATGACACGGCAGCCTGGTCCCGTATCGCCCCCCATGGGGCAATTCGAGCTATCCGTGGTCGAGATCGGGGATATGGTCTCCAGCAAGGTGGCGCCCGTGAGATCAACGCCCGAGCAGGGAGACCGCAGCGTGAGAGGCCCAAGCGTTTGCTTATAGGCCGCAAAGCATGGGCTCGTGCTGGCATCGAAGCACGTTGGCAACTTGGGCAGGTCGCCGTGTTGCATGGGGATCTCGGGGCCGAGCGGCAGGATGAGAAGGTCCTGCCCCGTAAGGTCTGGGATCAGGAAGTCCGGCGGGATGCAGTCGCCTCCGCCATCGCAGAAGTCCCCCGGTGTCGTCTTACAAGGCGTGCAGATCGGGTTCGGAGCGCATTGTGAGCCGGTGCAGGTGGTGCAGTCGGGACACGAGTTCGGAGCCCCGGTGCCCTGCGGGAAGCCGCAGCAGTGCCACCCCGCCTTGACGATGCCGACGCCGACGTTCGAGGTGATGACGGTGCCGTCGTCGCTCACCGTGCCCGGGCCGATGCTGACGAAATGGCCGAGGTCGTGGTCGAAGGAGTAGATCTCGGCGGTCCTGCCGGCGGCAAAGCCCTCGACGTTGGGGAGGGTGATGGTGGCCGGCGGATTGAACTGCGCTCCCGCCGGCTGGATGGTGACGATGAGCCGCGGCTGCTGGCCGAAGTTGGGCACCATCGGCACCTTGTCGCTGTGCACCACGGTGACGCTGACCGTGCCGCTCCTGCTACCGCCGGGAAAGGTGACCGACCCCGGCAGAATCTTGAGCGAGAAGCCCGGCAGCTGCGCCAGCGTCAGTGTGCCGCCGTGGGTCTCGTCCACGGCGACGCCGTTGGCAACGTCGAGCGGCAGCAGGTAGATCGGCATGCGCAGCACGTTGTTGCGGCCCGGCACCGGCGTCAGGTTGAGCTCGAGCTGCGGCCAGGAGCCGGGACGCTCCACGGTGCTGCCGTCGACGATCAGCTGCAGCGTGCCGGCGGGGACGGCGGCGAGATGGAAGAGGCCCTGGGCGTCGGTCTGGGTGGTGAGGGCGGTGCCGCGGAGGCGGAGGGTCGCTCCCGGCACCGGCTGGTTGCTGTTGTCGAGCACCACGCCGCTGATCGCGGTCAGCGCCGGGTCGTAGGCGGCGAGGGCGGAGGCGGTGAAGCTCACAACCGGGCCGCCGGACCCTCCGGGTGGCGCGTCGATCGTCGCCTCGACCACGTTGTTGGCGACCCCCTCGGCCGGGTCGGTGGTGAAGGAGGCGATGAGGCGCCCGTCGCCGTCGGAGGTCAGGGAAAGGGTCGGCTGGCCGTTGGCGAAGACGCCGGCGCCCTTGACGACCCTGAAGGTGGCGGCGATGCCGGGGAGGCGGTTGCCGCCGGCGTCGACGACCACGGCGACGAGCGGCAGCGGCAGCGCCTGACCGGCCACGCCCTGCTGCTGGTCGCCGGCGTCGACGACAAGGAGGGCCGGCGGCCCGGGCTGAGCGCTGGCGAGAAACTGCGCCGGCCCGGCCGCGCCGGCCGACGTGGCCTGGACCAGCTGGTTGCCGGCGCCGGCATGGCTGCCGACGGTGAAGTGCACGGCGGCCTGACCGGAGACATCGCTGGTCACGGCGTAGGTGCGGCGGCCGTTGTCGAAGGTGCCGTCGGTGCCCAGGGCCTGGAAGAGGACCTGCTGCCCGGCGACCGGCTGGCCCGTGGCGTCGAGGAGCACGGCGACGAGCGGCAGCGGCAGCGGCGTGCCGATCGGCGCGCTCTGGCCGGAGCCGGAGACGACCGCGATGCGCCGGCCCGCGGGGGCGACCTGGTGCACGGTGATGCTGACCTGCGCCTGGTTGCCGGCGGCGTCGGTGGCCACGGCGGTCAGGACGTTGGTGCCCGGCTGCAGCGGCACGCTCGGCACGAGGAACGACCGGTTCCCGACCGTGGCCGGGATGCCGTTGACGGTAACCGTGGCGTTGGCGGCGTTCACCGTGCCGGCAACAATATCGTTGACCAGGCCGGAGACGGCGACCGACGAGCCGGTGAGCGTCGCCCCGGCGCTGGGGGTGTAGATCGCTACGTGCGGCGGGGTGAGGTCGCGCACCACGTTGATGCTCGCGGTGCCGACGTGCCCCTGGCCGTCGGTGGCGGTGGCGGTCAGGGTGTTGCCGCCCTCGACCAGCGGCACGCCGGTGGCGGTGAAGCCGGTGCCGGTCAGGGCCGCGGCGACGCCGTTGACGGTGACGGCGCTGATCGCGCTCCCACCGCCGGCACTCCCACCGCCGGCGCCTCCGCCGCCGCCGCCGGCGCCGCCTGCGGTCACCGTGCCGCTCACGGTGACGGTGGTGGCATTGACGTAGGAGAGGTCGGCGGGCGAGGAGATGGCGACCACCGGTACGGTGAACTGCGTCACCGTGGCCGTCGCCGTCCGCGTGTTGCCGGCCAGGTCGGTGGCGACGACCGGGATCTGGTTGACGCCGGCGGCCAGCTGCACGATGGCCGAGAACTGATTGCCGGCGAGCGTCACCGGTTGGCCGGCGACGGTGAGCGAGGCCACTCCCTGGTCGTCGAGCGCCGTGCCGGCGACGGTGACCTGTGGCTGATTGGTGATCGCCCCGGGGGCCGGCGAGGTGAGCGTGACCGTGGGCGGCGTGGTGTCGAGCGTGACGCCGACCGTCGCGGTGGCCTGGTCTCCGCCGGCGTCGCTTGCGACCGCGGTGACCGCATTGAAGCCCGGAGCGAGCGTCACCTGCAGGCTGAAGGCGCCTCCCGGGCCGAGGGCCGCCGGCTGGCCGTCGACCGCGACGCCGGTGGCCGAGCCGCCGGCCTGGCCGCTCACCACGACCGTGGGGTGGTTGGTGTAGGAGCCGTCGGCCGGCGAGCTGATCGTGACCGTGGGCAGCTGCGGCGGCACCTGGAAGACGACGACGAGCTGCGCCGGCTGGCCCGAGGCGGCCTCGCGCGCGGTGAGGTCGATCCTGCCGGCGAGCGTCTCGTCGGTCTTGCCGATCAGCCAGCCGCTGTTGGCCGTGCCGCTGAGGAAGCTGGCGACATCGGCGGTGACGTCGAAGCTCACGGAGCCGGCGAGTTGGCGGGTGACGAGCGCCGTGGCGGTCGGCGTCGAGACGAAGGCGCCGCCGTTCCATCCCCCGGCCGGTGCCGGGCAGTCGGGGAGGTCGTTGTCGAGGTTGGTGTCGGCCGGGCAGTCCCAGGTGGCCGAAGCCTCGGACCAGGGGGTGGTGAGGCGGTAGGCGCCGACGGTGCGTCCCGCCGCGCCCCAGTTGCGGGCGTTGGCGGCGATGCCCAGCTGAAGCTGGGCCGCGAGCAGCTGATCGCCGGCGAGGGCGGCGAGCAGGGCGCCCGGGTCGAAAGCCACCAGGGCGCGGCTGGGACCGGCCTTGGCCACGCGCAGGAAGGCGGCGCGGCCGTGCTCGCGGTCGGGGCTCTTGGCGCTGATGTAGGTGTCGCCGCTCACCGGCAGCGTGACGGTGGCGACGCTCGGCCCCAGGAAGAGCTGGAAGGAGCCCGTGGCGGTGGCGACGTTGCCGGCGTGGTCGGCGAGGCTTGCGCTCACCGTATGGGTGCCGGCGGCGAGCGGCGCCGACGGCGTGCAGCTCGCGGCCTGCGACCCGGCGGTGCAGCCGGCGGTCAGGTCCTGGCCGTCGAGGAGCACGTGGAGGGTCGAGGTGTCCACGCCCGAGCCCGGGTCCTGGTAGGCCAGCCCGATCGCCGGCGAGGGGACGTTGACCAGCACCGGCTGGGCCGGCGCGGTGATGGTGAGGGTAGGGGGCACGGTGTCGTAGGCCGGGCTCTGGCTGACCAGGATGAGCCGGGGACCGAGGCCCGGCGTCCCCTCGCGCGAGGCGAGATCGATCCTTCCCGCCTGGGCCTCGTCGGTTTTCTGCAGCAGCCAGCCGTTGTTGGCGGTGCCGGCGAGAAAGGCGGCGACGTCGGCGGTGACGTCGAACTGCACCCAGCCGGCGGTCGCGTTGGTGATCACCACGGTGTCGGTGGGCTCACCGTCGCCGTCGATGCCGTTGGCGCCGTTGGCGCTGTTGGCGCTGTTGACGCCAGTGGGAGGGGTGCCGCCGCTCCAGGGAACGGGGCAGCCGGCGCCGCCGTGGCCCGGGTCGGGGTCGCTCGCGCAGCTCCAGGTGGCGCCGGCCTCGGTCCAGGGGGTGGCCACGCGGTAGAGGTCCACGGTCCTGCCGGTCGTGCCCCAATTGGCGGCGTTGGCGGTGACGTAGACCTGGAGCTGGGCCGAGGCGAACGAGGCGGAGCCGACGGCGGCGGCGATGGCGGCGGAGTCGAACTGGACGAGGACGCGGCTCGCGCCTTCCCTTACCACGAGCGTCGCCTGGCGGCCGAAGCTCTGGTTGGGGTTGGCCTGCTTGAGGGTGGTGTCGGCGCTGGCCCCCAGGGCGACGGTCTGGGCGCCGAGGGCGGTGGCGGCAGCGAGCGCAGCGGCAGCGGTTGCCGCCAGCACCCGGCCGGGCGCGGGATGCTGTCCTCTGGAGCAGCGGCTGGAGCCGCGGAGGTCGAGGCAGGCGGGCGGTCCCGCCGCCCGGGCCGGCACGAGCTTCCGCAGGCGCATGCCTCTCCTCCCGAAGGACTTCCCGAAACAAGACCAACGCGATGCAACCGCCGGCAAAAGATCGCAAGCGATTTCTAGTCTAAAGCAATAGCGAGGATGTGTATACAGACCCAGCTGGGCAAGCGGCTCCATCTCGGGCCAGGGGAGAGCCTGGAGCTGCTCGCCGACGACGCTCTGCAGGTGCATCTCGAGCATCGGCGAGCGGGCGGAGTCTCTCTGGCGCTGACTCCGCCCATGGCGCCCGAACAACTCCTCACCGTGGTCGATGCCATGGGGCTGGCGCTCGATCTCGATCGGCGTCTGACCCCTTCGCGGTCGCTGTTCCGGGCGGTGTCGCCGCACCAGCCCGCCGGGCCGGCACCGACGGCGGCGGGGCGGCGAGCGCCGGTCGCGGCGCCGGGTCGAGACGGAGCGGCACCCAAGGAGCGACAGTAGCGGCGCGCGGCGCACTTCTTGCTTACAGAGGTGCACGAGCTGAGCTTCGTCAGCGACCAGCTCCAGCCTTTCCTCCGAGGCGAAATAGAGCGAGCGCTAAGCTGGGGGACTGGCGGATCCTTGGGTCGTCCCAGGGGGCTTCAACGTTGCGTCAGCCGTAGTATCGTCCTTTACCCGAGCGCGGGGATATCCGCGCCATGAGGTGGCGAATGACAATCCCGACAGAGCCTATCGGTAGTATTCCGAGGCCTCTGCGGTTGCTTGAGGCGATTGCGGCCACGGATGGCACTGACCCGCAACTGGACCCCCTCTACGAGGAGGCCGTTCAAGACACCATTCGTCGCTTCGAAGCCACGGGCTCGCCGGTTATCACCGATGGCGAGCAGCGCAAGTACCATAACTTCTGGACGTATTGCGTGCACGGGCTTCCGAACAGCGCTCCCGATGGTTTCAAGATACCCTTCTCAGCCGGACACACGCGCCGGATGCTGCGCCTGACGGGGAGTCCGTTCCGCTACCAGCGGTACGCGGACCGCTACTTGGACATGGCCCTGCGCTACGCTCACCAACCGGTCAAGCAAGCGGTCATCTCGCCCTCGGCCCTCAGCCTTATGTACCCGGACGACGAGATTCCCGGCTACCCTCGTGAACAGTTCATTGAAGATCTGCTGCGGGAACACGAGACGGAAGTGCGCCGATGTCTGGCAAAGGGTGCCTACAAGGTTCAGATCGACTTCACCGAAGGACGGCTGGCAGTCAAGATCGATCCCTCGGGAGATCTCCTCCACAGCTTCATCGACTTGAACAACCTCGCGCTCACCCGCTTCTCCGATGCGGATCGCCGGCGCCTTGGGGTGCACACCTGCCCGGGCGGCGACCTCGACTCGACCCACAGCGCGGATGTCGATTACGCCGACCTTCTGCCCAGCCTGTTTCAACTGCAGGTTTCGAGCTTTTACATCGCTCTCGCTGGCGAAAAGGACCGCATCCGTGTGCTGAAGACGATCCGCCAATATATGAAACCGGGCCAGCGGCTGTTCGTCGGGGTCACTGCGCCGATCGATCCACACGTCGAGACCCCGGAGGAAGTCCGGGATCGAGTGCTCGAAGCGGCCGAATACATTCCGCTTGCGCAGTTGGGGACCACGGACGACTGCGGCTTCTCCCCCTTTTGCGACGACACCTCCACGACGCGGGATACGGCGTTCGCGAAGATCCGCGCGCGGGTCCTGGGCACGGCCCTGGCCGCGGAAAAACTCGGTTTGGGGTGATGGCTTCCGACGACGAAGAGGAGCGCCGGCTCCGGTCGGTCGCGCTCCAGAACGCCAATGCCATTCTCCTCGCCCGTCAACGGGCGGAGCGCGAGCTCGCCGCCGAGCGGGAGGAACTGCGGATCACCCTGGCGAGCATCGGCGACGCGGTGATCTCAACCGACGCCGAGGGTCGGGTGAAGTACCTCAACCCGGTGGCCGAGGCCCTCACCGGGTGGACCCAGGCTGAAGCTTTGGGCCGGCCCTTGTTGGACGTGTTCCATATCGTGAACGAGTTCAGCCGTGAGCCGGCAGAGAACCCCGCGCTGCGCGCGCTGCGGAGAGGACTGGTCGTGGGGCTCGCGAACCACACGACCCTTATCGCGCGGGATGGGACCGAGCGGCCGATCGACGACAGCGCCTCTCCTATGCTGGACGAGTCCGGAGCCCCGGTGGGCGTGGTGCTGGTCTTCCGCGATGTCTCCGAGCGCCGGCGGGCCGACGAGGCGCAGGCGCGGCTTGCCGCCATTGTGAACTCCTCCTATGACGCGATCGTCAGCAAGAACCTCCGCGGGATCATTCGGACGTGGAACACCGGAGCCGAGCGGCTCTTCGGGTACACGGCCGAGGAGGCCGTCGGCAAGTCGATCACCATCGTCATTCCGCCGGAGCGGCTGAGCGAGGAGGAGATGATCCTCTCGCGGATCGCTCGCGGCGAGTTGATCGACCACTTCGAGACGGTCAGGGTGAGAAAAGACGGCCGCCGAGTTCATATCTCGCTCACCGTCTCGCCGATTCATAATGCGGAAGGCCAGATCATTGGGGCATCGAAGATCGCCCGCGACATCACGCAACAGAAGGAGACAGAGGCGGCCCTGCGGGCCAGCGAGGCGCGCTTTCGCACGCTCACCGCTCATGCTCCGGTCGGCATCTTCATGACCGACCGAAAAGGTGATTTCCTTTTCGTGAACGAGTGCTGGTGCGACTTTGCGGGGTTGCCTCCTGAGGAGGCGCAGGGCCAGGGTTGGATCCGGGCCCTTCATCCAGATGACAAGGAGCGGATCCTTGAAGAGTGGCAAGGGGTGGTCGCGGCAGCGCTACCGTTCGATGACGAGTTTCGCTTCCGTACGCCCCAGGGCAGGATCATGTGGGTCCACGGGAAGGCCGTCGGACTTTGCGATGAGGCGGGACAGATCGGCGGGTACATTGGTACGGTTTCCGATATCACGGAGCGCAAGAAGGCCGCGGAAGCCCTGCAGGATGCCGATCGTCGCAAGGATGAGTTCTTGGCCGTCTTGGCCCACGAATTGAGGAATCCGCTCGCGCCGCTGCGCAATGGCTTGCAGGTGATGCGGCTTGCATCCGGCGATGAAGAAAAGCTCGCCAGGACGCGGGATATGATGGATCGTCAACTCTCCCACATGGTGCGGCTGGTTGACGACCTGCTCGATGTTTCCCGCATCAGCCGCAACAAGCTGGAACTGCGGCGTTCGCGGGTGCTGCTTGCTGAGGTGGTGAGCAGCGCGGTGGAAACCGCTGGTCCCGCTCTGGAGGCGGCCGGCCATGAGGTCAGGGTCATGCTGCCGCCCGAGCCCATCGTTCTCGACGCGGACCTTACCCGGCTGGCCCAGGTCTTCGGCAACCTCTTGCATAACAGTGCCAAGTACACCGGCCGGGAGGGTCGTATCTCGCTCACCGCGACGCGGGAGGGCGATCACGTCCTGGTGACGGTCCAAGATACGGGGATTGGCATTCCTGCCTCCGCCCTCCCCCATGTCTTCGACATGTTCAGTCAGGTTGACCGATCGATCGAGCGGAGCACCGGCGGACTGGGTATCGGTTTGGCGTTGGTCAAAGCGGTGGTCGAGATGCACGGCGGGACGGTCGAGGCGGCAAGCTCTGGTCTAGACCAGGGAAGCACCTTCAGGGTCAGGCTGCCGATTCTGCAGAGCCGGTCAGAGTCCTCCGCCGGGGAACCGGCTGAGGGACGGCCTGCCGCCGCGGCCGAATCGAATCGGCGCATCCTGGTGGTGGACGACAACCAGGACTCGGCGGCCTCGATGGCGATGATGCTTCAGCTATTGGGGAATGAGATCGGGACCGCGCACGATGGCGTCGAGGCAATCGAGTTGGCCGAGAAGCTCCGGCCGCAGGTGATCCTCATGGACATCGGGATGCCGAGGTTAAACGGGTATGAGGCGACGCGGCATATCCGCGAGCAGCCTTGGGGACGCGACATGGTCATTATCGCGCTCACCGGTTGGGGGCAGGAGGTGGACCGGGCCAGATCGAAGGAGGCCGGCTGCAACGGCCACTTGGTGAAACCCATCGACTGGCCTGGCCTGGAGAAGCTTCTCACTCAGCTGCAAAGTGGCAGCCACTCGGAGCTGTAACGCATCCCGCGGAGTCACGGCGGAGGCGTCTCCCCGCCCGAGCCGGCTCTGCCGAGCTGCTACCTGCCGGCGGCCCCCGAGGGGGCCCGCGAGCGCGGCGCCGGCGGCTCGGTCTCGGCGGTCACCCAGAGGGTGCGGTCGGGCTGGGCGAGCTTGATCCCCTCCCGTTCGAGGGTGCGCATCACCGCCAGGAGGACGGCCTGCTGGGTGTCGAGATAGACCGTGTCGTCGGGGTCGGCGAGGAAGAAGACCAGCTCGAAGTCGAGCGACGACTGGCCGAAGCCCTTGAAGTGGGCGCGGCCGAAGCGGGTCCCCGGCTGCGCCTCGACCAGCGCCCGCAGCAGGGCGGGGAGGCGCTCCACCTGGTCGGCGGTGGTCTTGTAGTCCACGCCGAAGGCGAGCAGCACCCGCCGGTCGGCCATCCGCTTGAGGTTGCGGATTCGGCTCTTGAGCAGGTCGCCGTTGGAGAAGATGAGCTGCTCGCCGGAGAGGCTGCGCAGGCGAGTGGTCTTGAGGCCCACGTCCTCGACCGTGCCGACGAAGGCGTCCACCTGGATGGTGTCGCCGATCAGGAACGGCTTGTCGATGGCGATCGACAGGGAGGCCAGGATGTCGCCCAGGATGTTCTGGAGGGCGAGCGCCACGGCGATGCCGCCCACCCCGAGCCCGGCCACCAGGGTGGTGATGTTGACGCCCAGGTTGTCGAGCGCCAGGAGCAGCAAGAGCGTCCACACCAGCAGCCGCAGGATGACGCTGAAGGCGCCGAGCAGGGTGGCCGAGGCGGCGTCCGAATCCAGCCGGCGGCGGCGCTCGCGGCTCACCCAGAGGTCCACCGCCACCGTTGCCCAGAGGGCCACCTGGAGCAGCACGGCGAGCACGGTCAGATCGCGCAGGACGACGCGGACGCGGTGCGTCAGGTGCTCCAGCGCCAGCGCTCCGAGGTAGACCGCCGGCGGCACCAGCAGCAGCCACCTGGTGTGGCGCATCAGCGCCAGGCCCAGCAACCATCCGGACGGTCCTGAAGGTACTGAAGGTCCGGGGGCGCCCGGGCTGCCGCCGGGCCCGCCGGCGGCGCCGG
>JASLEW010000588.1 GCA_030150965.1 Thermoanaerobaculia bacterium
GGCCGGATTCACCCGCTCCTTCGCCGAGCGGCTGAACACCTGCCTGCCGCTGCCGGTGCGCGAGGCCGCCGACGACGAGCTGCTGGCTCCGGGCACCGTCTACGTGGCGCCCGGCGGCGTGCACCTGCGCGTGTTCCGCGACGGCGCCAGCCTGCGCGCCGGGCTGTCGCGCCACCCCACGGCCAGCGCTCACCGCCCGGCGATCGACCTGCTCTTCGCCTCGGCGGCGGTGGCGGTGGGCGGGCGGGCGGTGGCGGTGCTGCTCACCGGCATGGGGCACGACGGCGCGGCCGGCATGGCGGCGCTGGCGCACGCCGGCGCCCACACCATCGCCCAGGACGAGGCGAGCGCGGTGGTCTACGGCATGCCGCGGGCCGCGGTGGCGGCCGGAGCGGTGCGCGAGGTGGTGGAGCTGGCGGCGATCGGCGCGCGGCTGCGCGAGCTGCTGGCGCTGGAGCGGGTGTAGCGGGGGTTGCTCAGTCGAGCACGCCGCCGGTCACGCCGGCCGCGTCGGCGAGGGGCTGGCCCTGGGCGCTGGCGGCGAGCACGCGGCGGGTCAGCTCGACCACCGCCTCGTTGCGGAAGGGCTTGCGCACGTACGCGGCGGCGCCGGCCTCCAGGCCGCGCACCGTGTCGGCCTCCTTGCCCTCGGTGCTGACGATGATCACCGGGATCGCCGCCAGGGCGGCATCCGCCTTGAGCTCGCGCAGCAGCTCCAGGCCGTTCATCGCCGGCATGTTGATGTCGAGGAAGATGATCTCGACGTCCGGCTGCTCGGCCAGCCGCAGCAGCGCCTCGCGCCCGTCGAGCGCGTGCACCACGGTGGAGCGGGGAAAGATGACCGCGAACAGCCGGTGGATGAGCTGCGAGTCGTCGACCACCAGGATCTTGTTCGGTTGCATGGCTGCTGCCTCTGGCTGCACAGCTCGAAAGTTCAAGGCTCACGCCGGTTGAGGGACGATAGCAAACTCGCCGCCCCCGCGTCCACCCGGCCGCGGCGGGGGTGGTGGCCGACGACCGTGCTGGTGAGGCCCTCGGCCTGGCCGGCTTCATCCCGACCCATGGCGTGCTCCCACCGGGGTCCAGCTCCCGAGCGCTCAGGTCGGATGGATCCGGCGCACCTCGATCCGGCCGCCATGCCTCAGGAAGGGACAGCTCCGGGCGAGGCCCAGCGCCTCCTGGTCGCTCGAGGCGGCGATGACGAAGAAGCCATCGGGCGCATCCTGGATATCCAGCGGCGACATCCCGGCGACGCGGGAGGGCCTGACCACCCAGCCGTCCCGGTCGAGCTTCTCGCCGACGACGAAGTGCCGGACGCCGAGCTGGCCCCGGGCCCATGTCCTCATCTCGCCGACCAGGCGGGCTTCCGACCAGCGCTCGCGGTTGAAATCGGCGCCTTCGCGCAACATCAGCAGATAGCTCGGCACGGGCGGCGGATGGCCGAGGCGGCCCCCCTGCCGGCCCAGCCAGAAACTGGCGAGAAGCAGCGCCAGGCCGGCCGCCACGGCCCCGCCGAGCCGCCAGAAGCTGGGCCGCGGGCGCGCCGCCGCCAGCCAGCCGCGCGCGCGGAGCGCGGCCACCACGCGAGCTTCGAGATCCTGGGGAGGGGCCAGCTCCCGGGGCAGGCGCGCCAGCTCGCGCCGCAGCCGTTCATCGGGACCGTTGTCGCCTTCAGTGCTCATCGGTGAGGACTCCCGCGCGGCCGTTCATGGATCGCCGCTGGCCCAGTAGGCGCGCAAGGCGCGGCGCGCGCGCGACAGCTGACTCTTCGACGTGCCGGCGTCGATTCCCAGCCGGCCGCCGATCTCTTCGTGGGTCAGGCCCTCCAAGTCGTGGAGGATGAAGACCTCGCGATAGCCGTCGGGTAGCTCCCGGATGGCGCGCTCGAGATCGATCCTTTCCGGACCCTGGCCCGGCGGGCCCGCCGGCTCGACGGCCGGGGTTTCGGCGCTCGCCGCCTCCCGGCCCGCGGAGCGGAGGACCTCGCGGCAGCAGTTGACGGCGATGCCGAGAAGCCAGGTGCGCAGGCTCGATCGCCACGAGAAGCCGCCGAGCGCGCTCACGGCGCGCACCCAGGTCTCCTGCACCACGTCCTCGGCGTGGCGCCCGGAGCGCCCAAGGAGGCGCAGCACGAGCAGGTACATCGACGGCGTGTGGCGCTGGAAGAGCGCGTGAAAGGCCGCCTGGTCGCGAACGGCAAGGAAGGCCGCCACGAGTGATCTGTCATCGCGCGTCGTCAGAGGGGCTCCTGCCGGTGATGAGTGGCGTGCGGGCGGCGGAGGGTTGCACCGACCGCTTCACCGCCAGCGATCAGCCGGGAGCCGATCCGCCACCGGCCGGCGGCGCCCGGGCCCGGCGCCGCTGGCCGCCGTGCAACCCTTCGCCGGCTCCCGGCCACTCATCCGACGATGACGCACCAATCATAACCTCGGAGGTGACCGATGCGCGCAGCTCGAGCAGCTTTCCTTGCGATCGCCTTTTCCTGCCTGACGCCGGCGGCCCAGCTCCTTGCCGACGGCGCGGTGGACCTGTCGACCGTGCGCCACGTCGACAGCACGACGCCGCGGGAGGTCCAGATCGCGCTGGCCCTCGCCGCGGGTCCTCCCGTCAGCCAGGGAGCGGCGGTGTACATCCTGGGTGCCACGGGCTATGTCAAGGCTCGCGAAGGGACGAACGGCTTCACCTGCCTCGTCGAACGGCTGCGGGCGGACTCGATAGCGCCGACTTGCTTCGACGCCGAGGGCAGCGCCACGACGCTGAAGGCGCTCCTTTTCAGGGAGGAGCAGCGGGCGCTCGGCCAAGACGATCGGCGCATCGCGTCGGAGATCGAAGAGGGTTACAGAACGGGCCGCTTCGTGGCACCGCGCAAGCCGGGGATCGCCTACATGCTGTCGGACTACAACTACCTTTTCGATCCCGACTCCAACCGGATCTTCCATTTCCCGGGCCACGTGATGTTCTACGCTCCCTATCTGACCGCCAAGGACGTCGGCAGCGGTCCAGGCGCGCCGGATCTCACCTATCCCGGTCGGCCGGACAACGTGATGGTGGTGATCCCCGCCCAGCCGCACGAGCACCGGTAGGCCGCGCCCGGTCCGCCGGGGGTGGCGCGCGGGTTGCTAGGGTGGGAGGATCTACCGCATGCGACGGAGGGGTGGCCTTGCCCTGATCCTGGCTCTCGGTCTCTGGCTCGGGACGGTGCCGTCCGCTCGCGCGGACGGCGACGCCTACCTGGTGGCGCAGCTCGATCCCAAGTACCGGGAGTGGCTGGAGGAGGTGGGGCCGCTGCTGCGCAAGGAGGAGCGCAAGCAGTTCCTGGCCCTCACCAAGGACTACCAGCGCGACGGCTTCATCTTCCGCTTCTGGGAGGCGCGCAACCCCAACCCGGGAGCGAGCTTCAACGCCTTCAAGGCGGACTGGGAGCGGCGCGTCGCCGAGGTGCGCGAGGAGTACGGCAACATCGACGAGGACCGCGCGCGCATCAAGCTGCTGCACGGCCCGCCGGCCAGCATCCACCCGACCAACTGCGGCCTCGCCTCCTGGCGCCTGGAGATCTGGCGCTACAACGTCGGCCAGCGCGTGGCGAGCGACGTGACCCTGCTGTTCTACCAGTTCAACGACTCGGGAACGTTCCACCTGTGGCACCGCGCCGACGGGCTGAGGGCGCTCATCGCCCTGTTCAACCCCGACGCGAACCTGATGCATGACGATTTCGCCATGTTTGCCGAGTGGGCGCGGCGCTTCTGCTCCGCCGAGGCCGAGTACCTGCTGACCACCGTGGCCAACGTCCTGTCCGAGGACGATTCGCACCTGATCGACTCCATGTTCGCGACGCCGCCGCCGCGCGACGTCGAGTGGCTGGCGAGCTTCCGCGGCGTCTCGACCGACCTGCCTGCCGGCGCCGCGCCGCTCGCCGCGCGCCTGGAGGTGAAGTTCCCGGCCCGCGACCACGGCCGGGCGGTGATGCAGGGGGTGGTGCTGGTGCCGGCCACCGCCGCCACGCCGGCCGACCTGGAGGGGAACCGCTCCTACAACTTCCTGCTCACCGGCGAGCTGCTCAAGGGGAGCCAGCTGGTCGAGTCGTTCCGCTACCGCTTCGACCTGCCGGCGACGACGGTGTCCGGCGACACCCTGCCGCTCGCCTTCGAGCGCAACCTGTGGGCCGGCGACTACGTGCTGATCCTGCGCGTCGAGGACCTCCACTCGCACCACAACTTCCGCGCCGAGCAGCCGCTCACCGCGCCGCCGCCGGGCTCCCTGCCCGAGCTGGCGCTGGCCCGGCGCTCGCCGGAGGTGACCGCGG
>JASLEW010000619.1 GCA_030150965.1 Thermoanaerobaculia bacterium
CCCGCCGGCGATGAGCGTGCGGGCCGCCTCAGCCCCCGGCCTGGCCGGCCGCCGCCGCCGCGGCTTCCGCCGCCTCCAGGAAACGCAGCTCGCGGTAATCCGTGGGTGGCCGCTCCAGGTACCCGAGATCGGTCATCAGCGCCAGGATCTGCGCCATCGCCGCGTCGTTGCGGATGGCCCGCACGTCGGGGCGGTTGGCGGCGAGGGCCCGGCGCACGATCGCGGCGCTGATGCCGATGAAGTCCTCGCCCGCCCGCGCCGCCTCGTCCGGCGCCGCCGCCACCCGCCGGGCCCCCGCGACGTAGGCCGTCACCACGCTCTGCACCAGCTCCGGGTCGCGCGCGATCAGCGCCCGCGTCGTGGTGAGCGAGCAGCCGGGCGCGCCCGGCCAGACGTCCCGGGTGCGCAGCAGCACCCTGCCCAGCCCCAGGTGCTCCAGCATCGTGGCGTAGGGCTCGACCATCGCCGCGGCATCGGCCCCCTCGCCGACGAAGCTGATGATGGCGCCGTCGCCCGAGGGCTGGCGCACCAGCTTCACGTCACGCAGCTCCAGCCGGCGCAGCAGCGCCATCGCCGTGAGGTCCTTGATGCCGCCCTCCTGCGGCACCGCCACCCGCCGCACGTCCGCCGGCCCCAGCCCCGGCCGCAGCACCAGCGCCGCCTCCTCGATGCCCGAGCCGGCGATCAGCACCAGGCGGTTGCCGTCGCGCGGCGCGTCCGCCGCCACCCGCGTCCACGGCATGACGGCGAAATCCACCTCGCCGGCCCGCAGCCGCTCGGGGATGGTCCAGGCGGTCGGCGCCACCTGCGGCTCGACCGCGACGCCCTGCGCCGCGAAGAGCCCCTGCTCCAATGCCACGTAGGCCGGCAGCTGGCAGACGCCGCGCAGCAATGCCATGCGTGCTCGCCTCATCGTCCCCATCCTTTCAGATCGCCCCGCCCTTCCGCCGCAGGCGGGGGCAGAGCTCGCAGCGCAGGCCCACCGCGGGGCAGAGCCGCAGCTCGCATCCCACCCGCTCGCCGCGCAGCAGCAGGCCGATGCGCGCCAGCTTCTGGCTGTGCCGGCCCTTGATCAGGACCACCGTGCCGGGGGCCAGCTCGGTCGCCAGCGCCCGGGCCGCCGCATGCACGCCGTGGCACTCCTCCAGGCGCGCCGCCGGCACCCGGCCGGCCTGCCGCACGCCGCCGCGGAAGCTGGCGAAGCGGTTGCCCAGATAGAGGATCCTCTCCGCCGCCCGCGCGGCGGCGCGGCCGTACGCCTGGTAGGCGGCGCTCTGGTTGCCCTGCGGCTCCTCGATGTCGCCCAGCACCGCCACGCACCGCACGCCCGCCAGCCGCCCGATGCGGTCGAGCTCGCCGAGCGCCGACTCGATCGTGACCCAGTTGGCCTTCCAGCTGTCGCACAGCAGCCACGCGCCGCCCGGCAGCGGCAGCGGCTCCAGGCGCGCCCGCAGCGGCGCCACCCCGGCCAGGCGGGCGGCGATCACCCGGGCAGGTCCGCCGCCGAGGACCCCGCCCGGCTCTGCGATCGCCGCCGCGCGCTCCGGCCACGCGGGCACCCGAGCAACGGGACCACCGGCAGCACCTGGACCATCGGCAGCACCGAGCGCCGTCATCGCCGCCAGCGCCCCCACGGCTCCCATCGCCGCGCAGCGCGCCAGATCGCGGCCCACCCAGCGCAGATCGAGAGCGAAGCCGGCGCCGCCGGGGCCGGCCAGGCGCAGGTGGGTCCCCGCCGGCCAATCCAGGCGTTCCAGCGCGATGCGCCAGTCGCAGCCGTCGCCAAACCCCACCGGCAGCACGCGCACGCCGGCCGCCGCGGCGGCGCCGCCGATCCGCCGGCAGCGCGCGTCGTCGCCGTTGATCACCAGGCAGCCGCCGGCGCGCAGGCCGCGAGCGAGCAGCGCCTTCTCGGCGGCGACCGCCTCGATCGTGCCGAGCGAGAGCAGGTGCTCGCCGCCGATGGCGGTGAGCACCACCACGTCCGGGCGCAGCAGCCGCGCGTAGCCGGCCATCTGGCCGCGCCGGGAGATCCCCACCTCGACCACCACGGGCCGCCGGCGGCCGGCATGGCGCAGCAGGGCGCCCGCCAGGTAGACGCCGTAGTTGGGGCGGTCGGGAGTGAAGGCGGCTCCGAGCGCCGCCGCCGCCGCCGCGGCTGTGCTGGTCTTGCCGAACGAGCCGGTCACCGCCACCACCGCCGTGCCGCGCAGCCACGTCCGCCGCCACAGCCAGGCGGCGGGACGGAGGAGCGGCCACGCCAGCCGCGACCAGAGCGCGCGGCGGCGGAACGCCGCGGCGCGCCAGGCTCGCGCCATCCAGCCGTGGCGCCCCTGCCGGCGGCCGCCCCGCATCAGACCGCCATGCCCGCCGCCATCACCGCCGCCGTCGTCGGCCGGCTCGGCAGCGTTGGCGTCGCCGGCGCGGAAGCCTTGGGTGCCATCGGAACCATCGGCCCCCTTGGAGCCATCGGGTCCATCGGTGCCATCGAGGCGCCTGGCGCGGTGGGAGCCATGGGCGCCGCCGGCGGCTCCAGCCGGGCGGGATCGAGGAAGACCCGGTGCCAGACCTCGATCAGCACGAGCTGCTGCAGGCGGTTGCGGTCGAAGGGCTGACCGCCGCCGCGCCGCAGCCGCGCCAGCAGGCGGTCCACGGCGCGCGGCTGGAAGAGGCCGCGGGCCGCGACGGTGGGCGCGTCGAGCAGCTCGGCGGCGAGGTCGAGCAGGCCGGCCCGGCGCCACAGCCGCAGCGGGTCGGCCTGCCCCTGTTTGCGCCGCCGCAGGATGGCGTCCGGCAGCAGCCCGGCCGCCGCCGCGCGCAGCAGCATCTTCTCGCTCCGCCAGCCCACCTTGGCGGCGAGCGGCACCCGGCCGGCGAGCTCGGTCACGCCGGCGTCCAGGTAGGGCAGGCGGGCCTCCAGCGCATGGGCCATCGACAGCATGTCCACCCGCGGCAGGTGGGCGTTGGGCAGCTGCACCCGGCGCTCGTAGTCGAGGAGCGCGGCAAGCCGCCGCGGGCCGCGCTGGGCGAGCGCCGGGCCTAGGTGCTCGGCCAGGGGGTCCGCCGCCGCCCGCGCGGCGGCCAGCCCGGGGCCGTAGAGGCCGCCGTCCGCGCCGAGCTTGCGCGTCCCGTAGAGCGGCGCCGCGAGCCGCGGCGGCAGCCAGGAGAGGGGCGCCAGCGCGGTCTTGAGGCGCAGGTAGCCGCCGAACAGCTCGTCGGCCCCCTCTCCCAGCAGCAGCACGCGGACCTCCCGCGCCGCTCTCTCGAACAGCATGTCGTTGGGCACCAGGGGGCCGTTGCGCGGCTCCTCCAGCTGCCAGACGACCCGGGGCAGACGCCGGCAGAGGTCGTCCGCTCCCACCTCGATCTCCCGATGGTCGGTGGCGAAACGCTCGGCCACCCGCCTGGCGAACGGGCGCTCGTCCTGGTCGCCGGGACAGCCGATGGCGAAGGTCCGGACCCCGGGACCGAGGCGCTCGGCCATGAGCGCCACGATCAGGCTGGAGTCGAGGCCGCCCGACAGCG
>JASLEW010000650.1 GCA_030150965.1 Thermoanaerobaculia bacterium
GCCGCCAGCGCGTCGCCGCAGCGGTCGAGCGAGGCGAGCGCTGGCGGCGGCGGGTCTGCCGCCGCTGCGCCTGGTGGTGGTGGACAACGGCTCGACCGACGGCTCGGCGGCGCGCCTGCGCCGCGAGCGCCCGGACGCGGAGGTGATCGAAAGCGGCGCCAACCTGGGCTTTGCCGGGGGCAACGAGGTCGGCATCCGCCACGTCCTCGCCGCGCCGGCGGCGGGCGCCCCCGGCTCCGAAAACGCCGGCAGCTCGGCGAGCGCCGGCCGCGCCGGCGGCGAGGTGGGCTGGGTCCTGCTGCTCAACACCGACGTCGCCGTCGATCCCGGGTTCCTGCCGCCGCTGCTCGCCGCCTGCGCCGACCCGGGCGTGGGCGCCGCCGGGCCGAAGATCTTCTACTTCGATCCGCCCGACCGGCTGTGGGCCGCCGGCGGCAGGCTGCGCATCCGCGAGACGGTGACCGAGGAGTTCGGCCGCGGCCAGCCGGACGGGCCGCGCTTCAACCGCCCGGCCGAGGTCACCTACCTGACCACCTGCTGCCTGCTCATCCCCCGCGACGCCCTGGAGGCGGTGGGCGCCCTGGATCCGGCCTATTTCATCAACGTCGAGGATGCCGACTGGTGCCGCCGCGCGCTCGACGCCGGCTACCGCCTGCGCTACGTGCCCGAGAGCCGCGTCTGGCACAAGGTGGCGTCGGCCACCGGCGGCGCCTACACGCCGGGGAAGACCTTCCACACCGCGCGCAGCAACGCGGTCTACGTGCGCCGCCACGGCGGCATGGCGGCCCGCGCCGGCTTCGTCGCCGCCAACCTGGCGGCGCTGCCGGTCGCCTGGCTGCGCGAGCTGCGGCGCGGCAACGCCGCGGCGGTGGTGGCCAAGGTGCGCGGCCTGCTCCGCGGCCTGCGCGATCCCCTGCCGGCGCCGCCGCGCGGCCTCCCCGCGGGCGGGCGGGGCTGAGGAGCGCGCGAGGACCATGACCACCACCCGGCTGTTCACCGCCGTCGTCCAGATCCTGCTGCTCTGGATGTCGGTCTCGGCGCACGAGGCCGCGCACGCCTGGGTGGCGGACCTCTGCGGCGATCCCACCTCGCGCCTGCTCGGCCGGGTCACGCTCAACCCGCTGCGCCACATCGACCTCTTCGGCTCGCTCATGCTGCCGATGGTGCTGCTCGCCTGCGGCCTGCCGGTCTTCTTCGGCTGGGGGCGGCCGGCCTACGTGGTGGCGCGCAACCTGCGCCGCCCCTACTGGCACTCGCTCCTGGTGAGCGCCGCCGGTCCGGCGGTGAACCTGCTGCTGGCGGTGGCGGCGACGGTCGCCGTCGGCGTCGCCATCCCGGCGCTGGGCGAGGAGGCGCGCAAGGCGGCGCTGCTGAGCACCGTCTTTTCCGGCGATCCCGGCGGCGGCGCCAACCTGGCCGGGTTTCCGCTGATGTTCACGCTGGTGCGGCTGGCGATCCTCAACGCCTTCCTGGCGGTGTTCAATCTGCTGCCGCTGCCGCCGCTCGACGGCGGCCAGATCGCCCTCCAGCTGCTGCCCGCCGACTGGGCGGCCAAGCTGGCGGCGATGCGGCCCCACGGCCTTATCATCGGCCTGGCCCTGGTCTCTTTCGGCATCGTCACCGTGCTGATGCTGGCGTTGCAGCTGATCCTCGGCCTGGTGATCAGCGTTGTCTGAGCGGGGAGGCGTCGTGACCGAGGACAAGAAATTCGTGCTGTCGGGGATGCGCTCGACCGGCAAGCTCCACCTGGGGAACTACTTCGGTGCGCTCAAGAACTGGGTGGAGCTGCAGGACAGCTATCGCTGCTATTACATGGCGGCGGACTGGCACGCCCTGACCAGCGACTACGCCGACACCTCGCAGGTGGCCGCCAGCACCATCGAGATGGTGAGCGATTGGATCGCCGCCGGCCTCGACCCCGCGCGCTCGGTGATCTTCGTGCAATCCCAGGTGCCGGAGCACGCCGAGCTGCATCTGCTGCTGTCGATGATCGCGCCGCTCGGCTGGCTGGAGCGCGTGCCCACCTACAAGGAGCAGATCGCGCAGATCGAGAACCGCGACCTGTCCACCTACGGCTTCCTCGGCTATCCGGTGCTGCAGACGGTGGACATCGTGATGTACCGCGCCCATTTCGTGCCGGTGGGGGAGGACCAGGCGAGCCACCTGGAGCTGTCGCGCGAGCTGGTGCGCCGTTTCCATCACTTTTACGGGGAGCTGTTCCCGGAGCCCCACGCCCTGTTCACGCCGACGCCGAAGGTGCCGGGCATCGACGGCCGCAAGATGTCGAAGTCCTACGGCAACGCGATCAACCTCTCCGATCCGCCGGAGGTCATCCGGCAGAAATGCATGCAGATGTTCACCGACCCCGAGCGGCTGCGGCGCGCCGATCCCGGGCGGCCGGAGGTGTGCAATCTGTATGATTTCCACCGCCTGCTGTCGCCCGCCGAGGTGCAGGAGCGGGTGGCGCGGGAGTGCCGGGCGGCGGCGATCGGCTGTGTGGACGACAAGCGGCTGATCGCCCAGACCATCATCGACTACCTGGAGCCGATCCGCCGGCGGCGCGAGGAGCTGGCGCGCGACCGCCATCTGGTGTTCGACATCCTGGAGGACGGCACGCGGCGCGCCCGGGCGCGGGCGCAGGAGACGATGGCGGCGGTGCGCGGGGCGATGAGGCTCGACTACCGCGAGCTCCGGCGGCTGGGGGAGGCTGCGCCAGCCGCGGGCCCCGCCGGGGTGGCCGGAACGGCCGGAGCCGCGAGGACGGCGGAGTGACCGGCGCCCCGCGGCAGGCCGGCGGC
>JASLEW010000758.1 GCA_030150965.1 Thermoanaerobaculia bacterium
GCCGCCGGCAGGCTGCTCGTCTCCGCCCCGGCCGCCGCCGTGCCGCCGGCGACCCCGGCCGCCTCCCGCTCCACGCCTGGCTCCGGCGGCTCCGGCGGCTCCGGCGGCACCGGCGGCAGCGGGGGCGCCGGCAGCGAGCGGCGGTCCACCTTGCCGGTGGCGGTGCGCGGCAGGGCCTCCAGGAAGACGAACGCCGACGGGATCATGTGCTCGGGCAACGACTGCCGCAGGTGCTCGCGCAGCCGCGCGGGGACCGTGGCGGCCACGGCGCCCGCGGGGGTCACGCCGGCCGGCGGCGCCCCGCTGCCGGCGGTGCCGCCGGTCTCGCCGGCGCCGGCCACCAGGTAGGCCACCAGGCGGGGGTCGCCCGGCCGGTCCTCGCGCGCCACCACCGCGCAGTCGCTCACCCCGGGCACCCGCGCCAGGGCCGCCTCGACCTCTCCCGGCTCGACGCGGAAGCCGCGGATCTTGACCTGCTGATCGATGCGGCCGAGGAACTCGATCGTGCCATCGGCGCGGAAGCGCACCAGGTCGCCGGTGCGGTAGAGCCGGCCGCCCGCGGCGCCCGGCGGACCCGCGGCACCGGCGACAACGGCGGCGCCGGCGCACGGATCGGGGACGAAGCGCTCGGCGGTGAGGTCGGGGCGTCCCAGGTAGCAGCGGCCGGCCGCCAGGCCCCCCACCGCCAGCTCGCCGGCCACGCCGGCGGGCTGCGGCAGGAAGCCGTCGCGGAACGGGCCGAGGACGCGGCAGGCGGTGCCGGGGAGCGGCCGGCCGATCGGCGGCCACCGCGGCCATGGCGCATGCGGCCAGGGCGGCGCACCCGCCGGATCAACGGTCAGTACGTGCTCGGTCACCACGTGGGTCTCGGACGGCCCGTACTGGTTGCACAGGGACGTCCCCAGGCCGGCGCCTTCCAGCCGGCCCCAGAAGGCCGCGATCTGCGGCGTCACCTGCAGGCGCTCGCCCGCCGTGACCACGGTGCGCAGCGGCGGCAGCTCGGCGGCCCGTCCCGCCGGCCCCCGCGCCGCCTGGCCGGCCAGGCCCTGCAGCGCCACGAACGGCAGGAACAGCCGCTCGACCTGATGGAGGGTGAGATGCGCCAGGAGACGCTCGGGATCGAGCCGCTCCTCGTCGCCCGCCAGGACCAGCGTGCCGCCGCCGCAGAGCGTCGCCAGGATCTCCTGCAACGAGACGTCGAAGCCGGGGGCGGCGAACTGCAGCGTCCGCGCCCCGGCGGTCTCCGGCGCCGTGGCGAGCTGCCAGGAGATCAGGTTGGCGAGGGCACGGTGCGGCAGGCCGACGCCCTTCGGCCGCCCGGTCGAGCCCGAGGTGAAGATGGAATAGGCGAGCTGCTCCGGGTCGGGCGCGGCCGGCCCGGCCGGAGTCAGGCCCGTCCCGGGGGCGCCCGCGGTCCATTCGCCGTCCGCCCCATTCCGGGCCGCCCGGCCGCGGTTTGCCCATCGGCCGGCCGCCGCGGCACGGGTCTCCTGGTTGCCGCCCGCGCGCCCGCCCGGGGTCGCCTCGCCGCTCGCGGGCTTCCGGCCACCTGCCGGCGCGTGGAGCCGTTCCTGCTCCTGCCGGGAGCCGCCGTCCTGCTCCAGCCAGACGATGCGCTGGAGCGCCGGTCTGATGCGTTCCGGGGCCTCTGTGGCCGCGGTGCCGGCTCGCGGGTTCGCCGGGTTCTCCGTGCCCGCCGGATCCACCGGGTCCGCCGGGTCCGCCGGGATGCCGGCGAAGGGCAGGCCGTTCGGGAAGAGCGCGCGGGCCGCCACCATCACCGTCACCCCGGCGTCCGCGAGCATGGCGGCGATCCGCGCCGGCGGCAGGGTGGGATCGATCGGCAGGTACGCGCCGCCGGCGGCGAGCACCGCGAGCAGCGTCAGGGGCAGCTCCGGTCCGCGCCCGGCGCAGACGCCGACCACGACCTCGGGCCCCACGCCGCCTCGCCGCGCTGGCGCCTCTCCCCCGGCCACCGTCCCGCGGATCATGCTTGCCGCCCGGGGCCGGACCCGCCTCTCCTTTTCCTCCCTCTCGCCTTCCATCTGCTGGCCTTCCTGCTGCTGGCCTTCCTGCTCGCCTTCCAGCTGCTCGCCTTCCAGCTGCTCGCGCTCAACGCCGCCGCCCTCGCACCGCCGCAGCGTGGCCGCCAGGCGCGCGACGCGCTGCCGGAGCCCACCGTAGGTGAGCTGCCAGGAGTCCCGGCCGCTGCCGCCGTCCGCGAGGGCCACGCGCTCGGGATGGGCGGCGGCGCGCGTCGCGAAGAGGCCGGCCAGGTCCGGCGCGGCGGCGCGGCGCGGCTCGAAGCCGGTGCTCCACTCGTGCACCGCCTGGTGGCGCTCCGCGGCGGGCAGCAGGTCGAGCGCTCCCAGCGGCCGGGCGGGATGGGCGGCGGCGGACTCCAGGAGCGCGCCGAGATGACGGCCGAGCCGGTCCACGGTCGCGGCGTCGAACAGATCGGTGCTGTACTCGATCGTGCCGCGCAGCTCGCCTCCCGCCGCGCCGCCCAGGAGCAGGCTGAGGGTGAGATCGAACTTGGCGGTGCCCAGGTCGACGTCCCAGGGCCGCAGCCGCAGGCCGGGCAGCTCGGCCGGCGCCTCCGGCCAGTGCAACAGCACGAACAGCACCTGGAACAGCGGCGCCCGGTCGAGGCCGCGGCGCGGATGAAGCTCGTCCACCAGCCGCTCGAAGGGAACCTCGCGCAGCGCGAACGCCTCCAGCGCCCGCTCTCGCACCCGGGCGAGCAGCGCGGAGAACGGCTCGGCCGGCGCCGGCTCCAGGCGCACCGCGAGGGTGTTGAGGAAGCATCCGAGGAGCGGCTCGACCGCGCTCTGCCCGCGCCCGGTGATCGGCGTGCCGAGCGCGAAGTCCTCCTGCCCGCTGAGCCGGGCCAGGAGGCCGGCGAAGGCGGCGAGCAGCACCATGAACGGCGTGGCGCCGCCCCTGCGGCCGCCGGCGAGCAGGCTGCCGAGCGCGCCGCCGAACGGGGCGAACGCCACCGCACGGCGAGCGCCGCGGTAGCGCACCACCGCCGGGCGCGGCCGGTCGGCCGGCAGCTCGAGGGGCGGCGGCGAGGGGGTGAGGCGCCGCCGCCAGAGCTCCAACTGCGCGTCGAGGCGCCCGCCCGCATGGCGCCGCCGCTGCCAGGCCGCCCAATCGCCGTACTGGACGCCGAGCGCGGCGAGCGGCGACGGCCGGCCGGCGGCGAAGGCGCCGTAAAGCGCCGCGATCTCGTGCAGCAGGCGCCGCAGCGACCACTCGTCGCAGACGATGTGATGCAGGGCGATCAGCAGGTCGTGGCGCTTTACGGCGCCTTCGCCGCCGGCCGGCCGTCGCCGCTCGCCGCGCTCGGCGTCCAGTACGGCGATTGGGCGGCC
>JASLEW010000803.1 GCA_030150965.1 Thermoanaerobaculia bacterium
GGCGGGGCCGGCCGGAGGCGCGCCCGCGGCGGTGCCGGGCGGGGTCGCAGGGCTCTGCGGCGCCGGCGGCGGCGGCGCGCTTGCGGTGGTCGCCGTGGGAGTCGGGGAGGTCCCGGTGGCGCCGGGAGCGGCTGCCGGCGCCGCCTGGCCGCTCGCCGCCGCCGAGGGCAGCCTGGGCTCGGCGGGTGGCCCCGGCGGCACGGCCACCTGGCCGGCCTGGTCCCCGGCCGCGGGAAGTTGGGCGGGGCGCTCCCCGGAGGGGAAGCTCTCGGGCACCTTCTGGTCGTCCTGGCCGCAGGCGGCGAGCGCCAGCAGGCCGCAGGCGAGGAGCGCAAGGGCGGTGATGGCGATCAGGCGCCGCACGGCGCGCCGGGCGGTACCCGCAACGGGGCCAACGGGATGAGGCATGTCTCCTCCCAAGTGTCGAGTGCAGCTTTCAGGTGTCGGGCAGGTCCCCGGGTCCGGCCCTGCGCTCCCGGATCTCAGCTCGGGCCCCGGGCACGCGCGCCTCGATGGCCGCCGGGCCGGGCCGGGGACGCCATAGCATATACGGCCCGGCACCTGCGGAGCTCCAGGGGCGGCGGGTCACAGATCCAATCTCCAAGGCGTCGAGGCCTCCGCGTTTCCCGTCCCGGCACCGGCGGTGCTCCTGGGGTGGCGGGTCACAGATCCCATATCCAAGGCGTCGAGGCCGCCGCGTTTCCCGGCCCGGCGTGCCGGCGCCAGCGTAGCGGGGACCACGCCGACGGAGCGGCCGGCGCCGCCGACTGTGCCGGCGCTCGCGGCAGGCCGCATCGCCGCCGGGGACGCGGAGGGCCGACGCTCTCGGCGCCGGGTCCGGGCTGCGGCTTCGTGGCCGGCATCTCCGGCGCCGCCGATCACGGTCTCGCCGGCCGTTACCGCCGTGCCACCCAGCCGGCCGCCAGCACCACGGCGGCGAGGATCATCAGCCACAGGCCGAGGCGGTCGGCCGGCGCCGCCGCGCGCAGCAGCGCGCCGGCGAGGAGGAGCGCCGCGGCGAGCACCGTCCAGGCCAGCCGCCGCACGGCGCGCTCCAGGCGGTCGGGGCGGTGAGGACCG
Organism: Thermoanaerobaculia bacterium; assembly: GCA_030150965.1. Taxonomy (GTDB): domain Bacteria; phylum Acidobacteriota; class Thermoanaerobaculia; order Multivoradales; family UBA5704; genus JASLEW01. Next base: position 1,081 of record JASLEW010000803.1, read on the forward strand.
TGCCGGGGGTCGGTGGCGGGCAACGTCTGCACGGTGAGGGCGCCCTGCTCGGCGCGGGCGAGCAGCGCCTCGATCCGCCGCGGCAGGCCGAGCAGGGCGGCGGCATGGGCAGGCAGGTCGCTCACCAGCTGCCGCCAGCCGTGCCGCATCTCGGCGGCGGCCAGCTGCTCGGCGAAGGGCAGCGTCTCGGCCCAGGGGTCGAACGCCGGGTCGAGCTGCGTGCTGAGCCCGGCGAGCAGCCCCACCGCCCGGCCGACGAAGAGCAGATCGACCTGCACCTGGAAGGGGGCGGCGTAGAGCAGGTCGCGGTACTCGGCGACCAGCCCCCGCGCCTCGGCCAGGGCGACGTCGCGCAGGTCGCCCAGGCGCACCCCCCAGAAGCGGTCGAAGAGCGCCCGGTGCATCTCCTCGATCCGGCCCAGGTCGGCCTCGGGCAGCAGCACGCCGGCCAGCACGTAGGAGTGGACCACGCGCGCCGCATCGCGCGTCCCGAGGCCGATCAGGTACTCGCGCAGCGCCGCCCGCAGGCGCTCGGGGATCTCCGCCACCATGCCGAAATCGACGAACACGATCTGGAACGGCCGGGCGGCCCCGCCGGCCGGAGCGGCCACCGCCTCGCCCGGGCTGGCCGGCGCCTCGCCGGCCAACGGCAGCGGGCGGACGAAGAGGTTGCCCGGGTGCGGGTCGGCGTGCACGAAATGGTGGACGAAGATCTGCCGCATGTAGATCTGGTAGAGGTGCCGCGCCACCTGCGCCCGCCGGATGCCCGCCGCTTCGAGCGCCGGCAGGTCCGAGATCTTGAGGTAGCCGACGTCCTCGAGGGTCAGCGTGCGGCCGGTCGAATGCGCCGGAAAGACGCGCGGCACGTGGACCCGGCGGTCGCCGGCAAAGTCGCGGGCGAAGCGCTCGGCGCTCTCCGCCTCGGCGCGCAGGTCGAGCTCGCGGCGGGTGACGGTGCGGAACTCGCGGTCCAGCCGGTCGAGGTCGACGCGGCGGCGCAGGCGGCGCCAGAGCTTGAGCAGCCGGATGGCGAGCGAGAAGGCCGCGAGATCGGTCTCGACCAGCACCTCGATGCCGGGACGCAGCACCTTGACCACCACCCGCTCGCCGCCCGGGAGCCGGGCGCGGTGCACCTGGGCGAGCGAGGCGGCGCCCACCGGCTCGCCCTCGAACCAGGGGAAGACCTCGCGCAGCGGCCGCCCGAAGTCGCGCTCCACCTGGGCGACGATCGCCGCAAAGGGTTGCGGCGGCACCTCGTCCTGGAGGCCGGCCAGCTCGCGGATGACCGCCGGCGGCAGCAGGTCGACGCGCGTGCTCAGGAACTGGCCCAGCTTGATGAGCACGCCGCCCATCTCCACCGCCAGCGCCCGGTAGCGGCGGGCCAGGCGCCGGTAGCGCTCGGCGGCCGGGCGCCGGAAGCGCGCGAGCGGCGGCAGGTTCAGCAGCACGTCCCACCACAGCGCCTGCAGGAAGGCGCCGGCGACGAAGCGGCGCATCTTGCGGTAGCGGCGGAACTCGATGGCGCCGCGCGGCGCCCGAGCTCCTCCCGGTCCCTCCGGCTCCCCCGGTCCCCCCGGCTTCCCCGGCCTGGCCGACGGCGGCGCGGCGGCTCCGGCATCCGGCTCGGCGGCTCCGGTTACCGGCGCGGAGGCTCCGGTATCCGGCTCGGCCGCTCCGGCATCCGGCTCGGTGGCTCCGGCATCCGGCTCGCCGGCTCCGGTTACCGGCTTGGTGGCTCCGGCATCCGGCTTGGTGGCTCCGGCATCCGGCTTGGTGGCTCCGGCATCCGGCTCGCCGGCTCCGGTTACCGGCCCGGCGGCGCCAGGCGTAGCGGCAGCGGTGGGTGGCGGCGGTGGGATCGGGTTGGTCACGGCAGGCTGGGCCAAAGATGACCCACCGGCCGGCGGCGGTCAACCGCCGGCCGGATATGCCAAGATCTGAAGCCATGGAGCTGCATGATCCACGCCCGGCGGGGCCCGGGCCGCCGCCGCTCCCGCCGCCCGCCCGCACCGCCGCCGGCGAGGCGACCCTGCGGGTCCTGGAGGGGCCCGAGGACTATCGGGCATGCTATGAGCTCCAGCGCCTCACCTGGGGGCGCGACTTCGAGGGCGTGGTCTCGCCGAGCGTGCTCAAGATCATCGCCCGCGCCGGCGGCGTCGTGGCCGGCGCCTTCGCCGCCGACGGCCGGCTGCTCGCCTTCGTGCTCGGCCTGAGCGGGGTACGGCCCGCCCCGGGTGCAGAGGAGCCGGCCTCCGTGGCGCCAGCGGGCCGGCCGGAGGCGCCTGGAACACCGCCGGCTCGGCCGGCAACGCCTCCGGATCGACCGGCAACGCTCGGAACACCGCCGGCTCGGCCGGCGGTGCCGGGAACGCCGCCGGATCTACCGGCGGCTGCGCCACCGCCGCCGGAGGTCTTCCACTGGTCGCACATGTTGGCGGTCGATCCGGCGGTGCGCGACCTCGGCCTGGGCCGGCGCCTCAAGGTGTTCCAGCGCGAGCTGCTGCTCGCCGCCGGCATCAGCGTCGTGGAGTGGACCTTCGATCCGCTCGAAGCGCGCAACGCCAACCTGAACCTGAACATCCTGGGCGCGGAGGTGGCCGAGTACGTGGAGGACATGTACAAGGGCGAGGAGGGGAGCGAGCTGGCGCGCGGCATCGGCACCGACCGCTTCGTCGTCTCCTGGCGGCTGAGCGGCGAGCGCGTCCTGGAAGCGGCGGCCCGCGGCTGGCAGGCGATGGACGACGGTGCCGCGCGCTTCGCCGCCGCGCCGCGCCTGACGCCGGCCGACCTGTCCGGCGGGCCGGAGGGTGGGACGCTGCCGGCCGCGGCGCGCGTCGCCGTCGAGGTGCCGGCGCGCATCCAGGAGCTCAAGGCGGCCGAGCCGGAGCTGGCGCTGGCCTGGCGTCTGGGCACCCGGCGGGCGTTCCAGACCTACCTCGCGCACGGCTACCGGGTGAGCGCCTTCTTCCGCGACGCCGCGGGCCGCTGTTTCTACGGCCTGGAGACCGGGGCGCCATGAGCGCGATCGGCGCCGGCGCGCCGCCGCCCCTGCCGGACGCCGGTCGCACGGCCCCCGCGGCTCCCGGCGGGCTGGCGCAGGCCGAGGCGCGGCCGGCCGCGGGCGCCCGGGATGCCGGTGCGCAGGTCCCCAGGATCGACCGCATCGAGCTGCGCGAGATCCACCTGGAGCTCAGGGAGCCGTTCCGCATCTCCTCGGGCACCCAGGACCACCGCCGCATTCTCCTGGTCACCCTCGCCGGCGAGGGAGCGGAGGGGTGGGGCGAATGCGTGGCCGGCGAGCTTCCCAACTACAGTCCCGAGACGATCGACACCGCCTGGCTGGCGATCCGTGAATGGCTGGCGCCGCGCCTCCTGGGGCGCCGGTTCGCCGGCCCGCGGGAGGTGCACGCGGCGCTCGACCGCAACGTCCGCGGCCACAACATGGCCAAGGCGGCGCTGGAGATGGCCTCCTGGGAGCTGGCGGCGCGGGCCGCCGGCCTCTCCCTGGCGGTCCTCCTTGGGGGGGTGCGCGAGCGCATCGAGGTGGGCATCTCGCTGGGGCTCCAGGACTCGCCCGAGGCGCTGGTGGCCAGGGCGCGCGCGGCGCGCGAGCGGGGCTACCGGAAGATCAAGCTGAAGATCGGGCCGGGGGCCGACCTGGACTTCGTGCGCGCCGTGCGCCGGGCGCTGGGGCCGGCGGCGCCGCTGATGGTCGATGCCAACAACGCCTACCAGCCGGAGGACGCCGAGCACCTGGCGCGGCTCGACGAGCTGGACCTGCTGATGATCGAGCAACCGCTCGCCTGGGACGACCTGCTGCGCCACGTCGAGCTGCAGCGGCGCCTGCGCACCCCGATCTGCCTGGACGAGTCGATCACCAGCCCGGAGCGCGCCGCCGACATGATCGCGCTGGGCGCCGGCCGCATCGTCAACATCAAGCCCGGCCGCGTCGGCGGCTTCACCCCGTCGCTCGCCATCCACGACCTCTGTGCGCGGCACGGCATCCCGGTCTGGTGCGGCGGCATGCTCGAAAGCGGCATCGGCAGGGGACACAACGTCGCGCTCGCCTCCCTGCCCAACTTCACGCTGCCGGGCGACGTGTCCCCCTCCGAGCGCTATTGGGCGCGCGACATCGTGGAGCCCGAGTGGCGGATGGACCGGGAGGGCCGGATCGAGGTGCCGCGCGCGGACCGCGGGGCGCCCGGCCTCGGCGCGGCGGTCGATCTCGGCCTCATCGCGAGCCTCACCGTGCGCCGCGAGGAGCTGCGCGCCGCGCCATGATCGCCGTGTATCGCGCGCTGGCCGGCGCGGTCGTGGTGCTCCATCTGGCGTTCGTCCTCTTCGTCGTCCTCGGCGGCCTGGCGTTCCGGCGGTGGCCGCGCCTGGCCTGGGTGCATCTTCCGGCCGTGGCCTGGGGGATCTGGATCGAGGCGTCGGGCGGCATCTGCCCGCTCACGCCGCTCGAGAACCATCTCCGCGCGCTGGGCAGCGAGCCTGGCTACCGGGGCGGCTTCGTCGAGCACTACCTCCTGCCGGCCCTCTATCCCGAGGGCCTCACCCGATCCGCGCAGCTGGTCCTCGCCGCCGCGGTTCTGGCCGTCAACGTTGCCGCCTACTGGGGCCTCTGGCGCCGGCGGCGGCAGTCCCCTGCTCGCTAGTGTCCCGCACGGTTAGTTCGCATGGTAGTCGCGCCGCAATCCGGCTTCCTGGCCAGGCGCGCCGACGCAAGCGTAGCAGGGACTACGGTGAGGAGGCGCAACGCCGCCAGGGAGCCGGATTGCGGCGCGACTACCATGCGAACTAACCGTGCGGGACACTAGCGAGCAGGGGACTGCCGCCGCCGGCGCCAGAGGCCC
>JASLEW010000822.1 GCA_030150965.1 Thermoanaerobaculia bacterium
GCCTCCCCGGCCCGGAGCGCCCCGGCAACCGCCCGCCGCGTGCCTGAACCCGAGCCCGAGCCGGCCGCCGCCGGCGCGCCGGCGCTGAGCCGCCGCTGAGCCGCCGCTGAGCCCCCTGGACCGCCGCTGAGCCCCCTGGACCGGCGCTGAGCCGCCCCTGGGCTGGCGCTGCGTTCCCGGTCTCCCACCCTGCGGCCGTCGCGTGGTTTCCCAGGGGACCCGGACCGGGCGATGGGCCGTCACCCGGGGCCCGCCGGCTCCAATGGCGTCGGCACGAGGACACGGCCGCTCCGGCAGGTCCCTTCAGGCTCGGTGGTAAAGTAGCGCTTTCCCTGAAGAGGCGCGCGCCCGGCAGGAAACGTGCTCCGGGCGCTCCCCCGGCGGCCCGGCGACGCCCAGCAATGCCAGTGACGCCCAGCGATGTCCAGTGACATGGAATGCGCCACCGCCATCCTTGCTCTCGCCGTCCTGGTGGCCCTGCCGCTGGCGGTGGCGGCCTACCGCCGGGCGCAGGCCAACGCGGCCGGCCAGGCCCGCCTCGAAGCCGAGCTGGGCCGGCTGCGGCAGGCGCTGGAGACGCTGACCCGCGCGCAGGGGGTGGCCGCGGTCGCGGAGCCCGCCGCGCGGCCACCTGCCCCGGCGGTCCCCGCACGGCCGCCGGTCCCGCCGGAATCCGGAGAGGCTGACTCAGCCACCGGCGAGACCCCGCCACCCCGCCGCGGCACGGTCGAGGAGCTGATCGGCGGGCGGGTGATGCCCTGGCTGGGCGCCCTGGCGCTGGCGCTGGCCGGGGCCTACATGGTCAAGCTGTCGTTCGAGCACGGCTGGATCTCGCCGCCGGTGCGGATCGCGCTCGGGGTGGCGTTCGGCGTCGCGCTGCTCGCGTTGTCGCAGGTGGTGCGCCGCTCGGCGGGACGGATCGCGGAGGCGCTGGCGGCGGCGGGCATCGCCGACCTCTTCGCCAGCTTCCTGGCCGCGGTGCACGTCTATCACCTGGTGCCGCCGGCGGCCGGCTTCGCCCTGATGGCGCTGACCACGGCCGTGGCCGTGGCGCTCGCGCTGCGCCAGGGGGCGATGGTGGCGCTGCTCGGCCTGGTCGGCGGCTTCCTCACCCCGGCGCTCGTCCGCACCGCGCAGCCCAGCGCCCGCGGCCTCTTCCTCTACCTGCTGCTGCTCGTCGCCGGCCTGATCGCGGTGGCCCGCCGGCGCCGCTGGCCCTGGCTCGCCTTCTGCGCCCTGGCCGCCGGCCTGGCCTGGGCGGCGGTCTGGCTGGGCAGCTCCTTCCACGCCGCCGACGGGCTCTGGCTGAGCCTCTTCCTCGTCGCCCTCGCCGCCGCCGGGGCGGCGGTCCCGGGAGCGCTGCCCGGGAGCGCCGGCGCGGCGCCGCGGCCCACCCCTCCGGGAGCGCCGGGCCTTCCCGGCCGTTCCGGCGGCCTGCCCGGCGCCGCCCCCTCGCTGCCGGCGGCGACGATCGCGGCGATCGCGGGCGCGCTCATCCTGCTCGCCGTGACCGCCGGCAGCAGCGCCTTCTCGCCGGCCGAATGCGCGTACCTCGCCCTGCTCACCGCGGGCGTCCTGCTGCTCGCCTGGCTCGACCGCCGCTATCTGGCCCTCGCCTGGTTCGCGGCCGGCGCCTGCGCCGCGCTCCTCCTCGCCTGGGGGATCCACCTGGACGCCCTCGACGCGCACCGCTTCCTGGCCACCGTCGCCTCCCTGGGCGCCCTGATCGCGCTCGCCGCCTGGGCGGCGGCGCTCGCCGGCGAAACATCCTGGCACCGGCGCCTGGCCCCGACGACCTCGGCGGGCTCGGCGGGCTCGGCGGCACCGGCGGGGCCGGCAACCGCCAAACTGCCGACCGCCGCCGAACCGCCGACCGCTGCCGCGCCCGCCGGCACTGCCGAGACCAGTGCCGAGGCTGGCACGGACGCCTGGAGCGCCGGGCAACGGTCGGACCTCCACCCACCCGGCGCGGCCGGACCGGGCGGCCCCGGCAGGGCCTCGGCCGACGCCCGCTGGGCGGCGCTCTCGGCGGCCACCGGCGTCGGGTTCTTCCTCCTCGCTTGGGGCGCGGCGCGCCGGCTCGACGTGCTGCCGTCCGCGGGCTGGGCGGCGGTGGCGCTGGTGCTGGCGGCGCTCTACCTGGCCGCGGCGCTGCCGCTCGGACGCCGCTGGCGCCGGCGCCGCGAGCCGGCGGGGGCGCTCGCCGCGATGGCGGTCGCCGTCACCACCCTGGTCAGCATCGCCATGCCCCTGGCGCTCGCGGGCCGGTCGCTGGCCGCCGCCTGGGGGCTGGAGGTCGCCGCCCTGGTCTGGCTCGCCGGCCGTTTCGAGCTTCCGGCCCTGCGCGGCCTGGCGCGGCTGCTGACGGCCGCCGCCCTGCTCGGCACCCTGGCCTCCGGCGCGGCGGCGGCGGCGCGCGGCCAGGCGCCGGTCTGGAACGCCCTCCTCTACGCCTACGGCGTGCCGCTGGCCGCCCTCGCCGCCGCGGCCCGCATCGCGCTGCACCGGCGCCCGCCGCCGACAG
>JASLEW010000847.1 GCA_030150965.1 Thermoanaerobaculia bacterium
CGGCCGTGCGAGCCGACCTCGATGCCCGCCGCGGCCACGGCGCGGAGCCCGGCGGCGTCGAGCAGCTCCTCGCGCCGCTCCTGGGGACCCGCGGCCGGGCGGTCCCAGCGGTTGCTGCCGCCCAGCTCGCCGCTGAGGACAAAGAGCGTCGCGGTCATGCCGCGCGCCGCGAGCTCGGGCAGCGCGTGGTCGCGGAAGCACCGGCAGCCGTCGTCGAAGGTGAGCACCACGCTCCGCCGCGGCAGCCGGCGGCCCGCGCGCCGCCGCGACACGGCCGCCGCCAGCGTCCAGGTGCGGTAGCCGCGGCCGGCGAGCGCGTCGAGGATGGCGGCGAGCTCGCTCTGCGCCAGGTAGCTGTCGGGGTGCAGCGGCGGCGGCTCCAGGCCGGCGGCGCCGCCCGGCTCGACGTGGTGGAACATCAGCACCGGCACCCGCAGCCGCATCAGGGCTCCCCTCGCCGCAGCTCTCGACTCACCGCGACCGCGGGCATCGTCCCGGGGGGTCCGGGCGGTCCGGGCGGTCCGGGCGGTCCGGGCGATCCGAGCGGTCCGTGCGGCGGCGGCCCGGAGCGCGTCATCGGCCGCTCCGCCGCCCGGCAGGAGCCGCAGGCAGGCCCGCCAGGAGGGCGGCATAGGCCTCTACCATCGCCGCGATCGGGAAGCGCTCGGCACGCCGCCGGGGGACGCCGCCCCAATCGCGGGCCAGCGCCTGCTCCAGGGTGCGGCTGTAGAGGTTCGGATCCGTCACGTCGCAGAGCAGCCCGGCCTCGCCGATCACCTCGCGCCGCACCGCGTCGTCCGGCGCCACCACCGGCACGCCGCACGCCAGCGCCTCCAGGTAGACGAGACCGAAGGATTCCGTGCGCGACGGAAGCGTAAAGCAATCGGCCGCGGCGTACCAGGCCGGCATTTCGGCGCGCGGCACCGCTCGGCGCAGGTAGCGCCCGGCGCCCAGGCGCTCGCCGGCCAGGCGGTCGAGCGCCGCCGCCTCGGGCCCCTCGCCGAGCACCGCCAGGCTGCCGCCGGCCGGCAGCAGCGCCACCGCCTCCACTGCCAGCTGCATGCGCTTGTGCGCGTCCACCGACCCGGCGCAGAGGATGCGCGGGCGCGGCAGGTGGCCCATCTCCGGCGCTCCCGCCGCCTTCGCCCGCCGCGCCGTCACCGCCTCTTCGGACTCCGCCCCGGCCGCCGTCTCAGCGCTCTCTGCCGCCTCTGCCACCTCCGCTGGCGCCACCGCCGCAGGCGCCCCTCCCGCCGCCGTCGCCTCGCGGTCCGGCGGCTGCGGCCGGGCCGCTCGGGGGCGGAAGAGGTCGAGATCGACGCCGTGGGGGATGACCTCGATCCTGGCATCGGGAGCGCGGGAGCGGATGATCGCGGCGGCGGCGGCGGTGAAGGCCACCACCCGGTCGGGGCGCTGGCGGGCAAAGGCGCCCTCCCACTTCGGGTCGAGGCCGTGGGCGATGTCCACGAACGGCACGCCGCGGAGCCGGCGCAGCAGGCGGCAGGCCCAGGCGCCGGCCAGCCCCCCCTCCATCACCACGGCGTCGAAGCCGCCGCGCCAGAGGTGGGGGAGGGCCGCGAGCGCCGCGGTGTCCCACTCCAGGTTGAGCGGATCGAGGAACAGGGTGTCGAGCGCCTTGCGGCCGAGCCGGGTGGCGCCGTAGAGCGCGTTGACCCACGGCTGGTCGCGCGGCAGGGCGTGGATCAGGGTGTGCGGCAGCGGCGCCGGCCCGCGGCAGAAGAGATGCACCGCGAAGCCGGGCAGCGCCGAGAGCCGCGCGCACAGGTCGAGCACGAACGCCTCGGCGCCCCGCCGCACCACCCCCACTCCCGGCATGACGAAGGCGAGCCGCATCAGGGGCCGCCAAGCGGCAGCGCCGGGTCGCCGGGCAGCGGCGCGGACTCGCCGGCAAGGGCCGCGGCCCTTGCCGCGGCGGAAGGCTCGGGGGCGGCGGCGAAGAAGGCGCGGAACGGCCGGTGGAAGCGCAGCAAGTAGAGGGCCGCCGCCGCCGCCGCCGCCGGCACCGACGCGGCGAGGCGCCCCCAGGAGGCGGCCGGCAGCCACCAGGCGACCAGGCCGAAGAGCGGCAGCGGCACGAGGTAGAGGTAGAGCAGGTCGCGCGCCAGGCGGCCGATCTCGGCGGTGCCGCAGATGCGCCACACCCGCCAGGTCATCAGCAGGCTGCCGAGCAGCAGGTAGTTGGCCCAGGCCATGCCGATGGCGCCCAGGCGGTGGGTGAGCCAGATGCCGGCGGCGGCGAGCGACGCGATGTTGACCGCCACCACCGCGAACCAGGCGCGGTCGTCGCCCTCGCTCTTGAGCAGCTCGCCGCCGAGCGGCGAGAGCGGATCGACCAGCGGCGCGAAGCAGAGCACCTGCACCAGCGGCACCGCCACGGCCCACCGCGGCCCGATCAGGATGCGCACCAGCACTACCTGCGCGTTGAACGCCAGGAAGTAGGCGCCGAGGGTCTGGAGCCCGAGCAGGGTGACGGTGCCCAGGCGGTAGGCGCCGATGTAGCGGGCGCGGTCGCCGCGCCGCCGGAAGTCGATCATCGCCGGGTACAGCACCCGCGCCACCGCCGGCATCACCAGCTCCTGGAGGCGGAAGCCCCAGTCGCGCGCCTTGCTGTACTGCGCCGCCCAGAAGGCGCCGGCGGCGACCCCCAGCCCCGAGCCGACGATGAGCTTGCTCACCTGCGGCACCGGCAGCGCCGCGAGCGCGATCAGGAACAGGAAGGCGCTGCGCCCGATCATCCCGGGCAGGGCGCCGAGGGCGCCGCGCGAAAGCTGCAGCGGGATGCGTCCCCAGGCGCGCCGCCACAGCAGCAGCGCGAACAGCGCGGCGCCGGCCAGCTGCCCGGCGACCAGGCTCCAGACCCCGCAGCCCGCCGCCGCCAAGCCGATCGACACCGCGGCGATCACGGCGCCGCGGGCGATCTCCGGCGCCACCAGGCGGCCCACCTCCAGCTCGCACTCGAAGTACACCCGCGGCACCACCGCCAGGCCGTCGAGCAGCACCCACCAGGCATAGACCGCGAGCACCGCGGGCAGCCCCGGGCTGAGCCCGGCCGCGAGCGGCGCCGCGAGCATCAGGCCGGCGGACAGCGCGAGCCCGGCGCCGGCCTCCCAGGCCAGCACCGCGCCGTAGGGCCGCTCGGGGTGCCGCACCAGCTCGTAGGGCAGGCCGAGGTCGCGGACGATGCCGGCGATGACCGCGCAGGCCAGCGCCAGCTCGTAGAGGCCGAACGCCTCCGGCACGATGATGCGCGCCAGGATCAGGTCGCCGGCGGCGCGGATGGCGACCCGGCCCAGCTGGCTGCCGTAGGCCGCCAGGGTGGAGTGCAGGAACCGCCGCTCGGAGGAGCGCATGAGGCGGGCTATTGTGTCATCACGGCTCGGGCCAGCCGTCGAGGATGGCCCGGTACCAGGCGCGGCGGAAGGCGGCGACGGCGGGCAGCACGCTCCAGCACGGCAGCAGCGAGGGGTGGCGCAGGAAGATGGCGGCGGCGCCGGTCCAGGACTTGAGCGGCGCCGCGAGGCGCAGGCGGCGCCGCGTCGCCCAGGTGGGGCCGCCGGCGAAGGCGCCGGGGTGGCGGGCGAGGAAGGCGCGGAAGTGGCGGCCGTACCAGGCGGCGTGCTCCTCCAGGTCGCGGCGGGAGGCGCGCACCGCCGCGTGCTCGACCAGCGCCGCGGGCTCGAAGGCGGTGGCGAGGCCGGCGGCGCGGGCGCGCAGCACCCAATCGTGGTCCTCGCTCGTGGGCAGCTCCTCGTCGAACGGGCCGACGCGCTCCCAGGCATCGCGGCGCACCGCCAGGTTGAGGCTGCCGAGCGGGCGTTGCGTGGCGGCCTCGGCCGGCCGGTCGGCGAGCAGCGGGTGGAAGGAGGCGATGTTGTCGGCCAGCGCCCAGCGCCCGTCGCGGCGCGCCGCGCGGTCGCGCGGGAAGGTGACGGCGCCGCCGGCCACCGGCGCCCGGTCGAGCGCCGCGGCGAGCCGCTCCACCCAGCCGGACGCGGGGCGGCAGTCGGCGTCGACGAACAGCAGCCGGTCGCCGCGCGCCGCCGCCACGCCGCGGTTGCGCGCCGCCGCCGGGTTGAGGCGCTCGGCGCTCTCCAGGAAGCGCAGCGGGCCGCCGCGCGGCACTTGGCGCGGCGCGTCGCTGCCCACGACCAGCACCTCGATCTCCGGTCCGGGCGCTCCCTGGCCGGCGAGGCCGTCGAGGGTCCTGCCGACCAGGGGCGAATCGAGATCGGGGATGACGATGCTGATCAGGCCACGCTCCTCGGCGGCTCAACAGCGGGTCAGCCGGACCGGCGCCGGCCACCAGGGCCGGCGCGAGGCGGCGCCACGAGAGCGCAAATCATAGAGCACGGAGCCGGCCGCGGCGCCGTGGCCGCTCTGGCGGTGGAGAGGAGGCAGCAGGCGCCGCGGTGGATGCGAACGCGGCGCCCGCCGGCTTCCGCCGGACTAACAGGTGCAGGTGATGACGAAGGTGATGACGATGATCGAGCCGTTGGGGCAGAAGTAGACCACATCCACCCAGTAGGTGCGCGTGGGCAGGATGCGGCGCATCGCCATGGAGACCTGGGTCTGCGGGTAGGGGAGGGGGTTGGGCACCTGGAGCGAGGAGGTCTGCACCGTGCCGGCGAGGGTGGCGGCGACGCTGCCGTCGGCGCCGATCAGATCGACGTTCGCGCCGTACTGGCCGACCTGGATGCTGCCGGCCTGGGCGGTGGCGCGCAGGGTGTAGTAGCCGGCCGGGATGCCGGTGCTGGGGGCGTTGAGATAGATGAAGCCATAGTCCACGCCGCCGGCGAGCGCCGTGGCGGGGCTCTGCTCGTAGCCCTGGATGGGAGCGGCGGCGATCGTCAGGTCGCTGTTGTTGAGCACGGCGATCTGGTTGGCCTCGATCGCCCGCCCCGCCTGTGCCGCGGCAGTCTGCATCGGCCCCGCCGCGGTGCACGACGGCCCCCCCTGGGCCGCGGCGTGGAGCGGCAAGAGCAGCGCACCGGCGGCGAGCACCAGGAGCGCGGCGATCACCGCCCGCGGACGCACCAGAGACAGCAATTCCCCTCTCTTCATGGAGATCTCCCTTCGATCGGCAGCAGGTCCCCGCGGAAGCGCGGGCCTGCATCTACTTCAGTGGTGCAGTAGGTGTGGTCTTGCGAGCCGGCTGATCGTCGGCCGGTGGTGCCGGTGCACCGCCTGGAGCCTTGACGCTGCGGAGGAGCCGCCCGGCCTCCGCGCAGGGCCGGGCAATCCTGCCCACGGGGCCTGCCCGTGGCCTCTGTGGTAGCCTTACGGCCTCAGGCACCCCCCGTGCAGCGGTGCCGCACGCCCTTTACGGGTCCCCATCGTCTAGTGGACCAGGACTCCGCCCTTTCAAGGCGGCAACACGGGTTCGAATCCCGTTGGGGATACTCCGTCGAGTCAAGCCATCGTGAAGCCCGGCTGAACCGATGACGTGAGGCTCTGTGCGACGCTGCTCCCCGCACCGATCAGGACGACGCAGCTACTTGACGCAGGCATGGGCCTTGTTCGACCAGATGTACTCGTAGGCGTAGCCGCCCGAGAGGTACGGCGGCGGCGACCAGGCGCATTGGTCGGCGAGATTGTTGCCGGTGGCGGAGAACCACCAGCCGGTGCCCAGCGGGTCGGTCACCGCATCGACCGTCTCCTGTCCGACGAAGTGCTCCTCGTTCTGCGCCGGCGTCCAGCCGGATACCTGGCAGCCGCTGCAGCTCGCGTAGGGTTGGATGGAGTAGATCACGTTGTCGCTGCCGCTGGTGAAGGAGCTGGAGTAGGCGCAATAGGCCAGGCTCGGGCCGCCGCAGGAATCCTCGCCGGCATCGGAAGAGTACGAGGTGCTCGGAATCACCACCTCGTAGATCGTGCTGGCGCTGAAGGTGTTGCTCTCGAGGTACCTGCTCACCTCGGCCTGGACGTCGGCGTCGGTGACGTTGGTGGGCGGCGTGGAGGTGTCGAACCAATCGGGAGTGCCGGCGGCCAGGTTGCTCGGGTTGACTCCATACTGGCCGAGGACCATGTATTCCTGGCTGGTGCCGAAGACGCCGCGGAAGCCCTGCAGAGTGGTGGCGTACTTGTGATCGGTTCCGCCGGCGGCGAAGCTCGGCCCCCAGAAGATGAACACGACGGTCGCCTGCGCGATGACCGGTCCGCCATGGTAGGCCACGTCGGTGCCCGCGGGCTCCGCCGCGAGGCTGAATTCCGCGCTGAGCGGCCGGTTGGCCGGCAGCTTGTGGATCCTGGGCTGCAGGACCGCCTCCTGCGCCGCGAGGCGCCCGGCCAGGAAGACCAGGAGCAGTGCCGCAAGAATCCTCGAGGTCGCCTTCATAGCCCCTCCTTTCGCCGTCTCAAGAAATGCTCGTATGCGTCTTCCTACACAATCGTGGAAGGTCTGTCAACCTGAGCTGGCGGTCTCATACCCGTCCCAGGTTTCGGTGATCGGCGGGGCAGCGGGGGCGCCCTTTTTCCCTTCCGCCGGCAGGCACCCCGTAGGGGTAAGATGGAGACGAGGAGAACCCGCCATGGCCCATGACCGCAGACCTTTCATCACGCTGCCCGACGAGGAGGAGCTGCGGCAGGCGGCGGCAGGCGCTCCGGCGTCACCCTACGACTTCGGATTCCTGGGTGACATGAGCCGCCTGCTGGCCGCCCATCCGCGCATCGGGCCGGCGCTCAGGAGGACCTTTCAGGAGATCATGTTCGCGCCGGGAGCGCTCAGCCGCGCCGAGCGCGAGATGGTGGCGGCGGTCGCCTCGGCGGCGCAGGACTGCGAGTACTGAACGGAATCTCACGCAGAGTTTCTGCGTGTCGAGCAGGGCGATCCGCGGCTGGTCGAGGCGATCAAGCAGCACCGGTGGCGCGAGCTTCCCGACCTGACGCCGCGCCAACGCGAGCTGTGCGCGGTGACCGAGACGATGACGCTCGCCGCGCGCCGCATGACGGCGGCCGACTGGCAGCCGCTGCGCGACCTGGGCTTCACCGACGAGGGGCTGATGGAGGTTGGATACCTGATCGCGATCTTCAGCTTCTTCCCGCGCATGGCCGACGGCTTCGGGCTGCTGCTCCATCCGCAGATCCGCCAGGCGGCGGCGACCGGCGTGCCGCTCCGCCGCGGCTGAGCCGCCGCGCCGCGCCACGCGGCGGCGAGCCGCGGATGGCCGAGACCGCGGCGACGGCCTCCCGCCATCGCACCCGCGGGCTCCGGCCAGGACCGCGCCAGGCGCCCTGATCCGGGATCAGCTGTAGGTCACGATCTTCAGGCGCTCGAAGTGGAGGACGTTCTCGGTGTCAACTCGCGTCGGCGCGTCGCGCACCACCGGCACGACGGTGACGGTGACCTGGTGCCCCTGCTTGAGCGCCCGCTGCACGGCGGGGGTCGCGATGACCGTCTTCCTGCCGGGCGTCAGCGGGTGCGCGGGCCGCGGATCGTAGGCCCGCCGGGGCAGGATCTCGCAGTGACCGGGATCGCCCCAGCACCCGCCATGGCCGAAGACGTGAAAGGAGCCGGCATAGCCCTGGGCGGCGGTCCGCGGCGTCTTCGCGTCGGCCCGCGGGTTGTTGAGGAAGATGCGCCCCTCGTAGGACGCGCCCGAGTGGTCCAGGGAGTGAAGCTCGATGTCGGCGCGCTTGAACCCCGGCGCGACGTGGCTCAGGTCGATGCCGGGCGAGGTGAAGCACTTCGCCGCCGCGGGCGCCGGGCCGGGGGCCGCCTGGGGAGCCGCCTTGGCCGCCCCGGGCGCCGCCTTGGCGGCTTGGGACTTGGCCGTGCGCCGCTGCTTGACCTGGCCCCGCTTGGCGGGACCCTTCCTGGACGGGGTGGATGGCTTTGCCATGGTCGATGGCCTCCGCGCGGGTGGGCCCCGCGGATCAAGGCGGGTCAGGGGTTCACGGCAACGCTGGCCGCCGCGCTGGCGTATTCGTAGCCGAGGCTCCGGATGTTGAGCACGTCGCGGACCTTGAGCGGGAACGGCGCGAGCGGCAGGTCCAGATAGCTCGTGGGGATGTTGTTGATCCCGTTCTGGATCTGCCAGATGTACCAGAGGCGGTCGATCATGCAGTGATGCGAGTAGAAGATCGGATCGTAGGCAGCCGAGGCGACGATGCCCATGTCGCCGCCCACCCAGCCGTGGATGGCATCGTGCACGTCCTCCAGCTGATCGGAGAAGTCGGTGTAGCTGTGCAGGCCCAGCACGCTTGCCACCTGATCCGAGGCCGGAAGGTTGCCCGGGTCGTCGGGGTTGCGCACCGTGGTGGGATTGCCGGCGGGCGATGCGATGGTGGGCCCCTGCAGCAGGGGATTGGGATTGCCGCCGCCATCGGTCGCCGCGGTGAAGGCCTCGGGCATCCCCTCCTGGTGTGCCAGGTCCGAGCTCCAGTCCCACCAGGGAAGCGCCGCCGCGCCGTTCAGGTCGCGGAAGTTGTTCTCCAGCAGCAGCAGGTAGGCGCGATGCCAGGGCAGGAAGAGGTTGACCGGCTCCTGTTGGTTGCTCGATCCGATCCGGTAGTGGTGCCAGCACTTCTCCTGCGGCTGGCCGTGGATGCCCGACCAGAAGATCCAGCCGCGGTTGTCGCTGATCGCCATCATCCTGGCGTAGGCGTCGCGCAACGCCGCGAGGTCTGCGGAGGCCAGATTGGACGCGTTCTGCCGCAGCACGATCCCGTTCGACACCTCGCTGCCTCCTGGCGCCGCCTGCGGGTGAGCGGCTGCCGTTTCATTGTCTAGACTGCGTTAACTATAGAAGACAACCGCGGCACGGTCAACGCGCAGATGGTTCCGGTTCCCCTGGTCGCCGGGCCCGCCGGGGAGGGAGCGCCCGGCGTCGGGCGCGGGATCGGAGGTCACCGGCACGACGGTGACCGTCACCTTCCCACCGTGGGCGATGGCCCGGCGCACGGCGTCGGTGGCGATGACGTAGCGCCGCCCCGGGGTGCGCTGCACGCCCTCCGGCGGCGGCTCGCCGGGGCGCGCGGCCGGCAGCCTCACCTCGCCGCCCAGGGCGGCTGCGGCGGGCGCCGC
>JASLEW010000852.1 GCA_030150965.1 Thermoanaerobaculia bacterium
GCACTACCGGGCCGCGGCGCCCTGCCGCACCGCGACCGGCGGCCGGCGGCGGGTCCAGGCGAGCCCCGCCGCCACCGCCAGGACCAGGAGGCTGATGACCTGGGCGAGGGTGAAGTCGCCGAAGAAGCGGTCGTCCTTGGCGCGCAGGAACTCCACCAGGAAGCGCTCGATCGCCAGGAGGCCCATCACCACCAGGCCGACGAAACCGGGCCTGACGACCTCGGTCCCACCCTCCTCCGTGCCGGCGTAGCGGCGGAACAGCCACAGGGCGAACACCCAGATCAACAGGCAGGTCAGCGTCTCGTAGAGCTGCGTGGGATGGACGCGCAGCAGCTGATCGTCCGGCACCGACGACGGGATCGCGAGGTGGAAGACCTGGCGCAGGTCGCCGGCGGTGGTGCGCGGCAGGCCGACGGGAAAGGCCATCGCCCACGGCAGGTTGCTCGGCCGGCCGTAGTCGTCGCCGACCAGGAAGCAGCCGATCCGCCCCACCGCATAGCCCACCGCCAGGGCCGGCGCCGCCACGTCCACCAGCGGCCAGACCGGCAGGCGCCGGCGGCGGATGACCAGCAGCACCCCGGCGGCGCCGGCGATGAAGCCGCCGTACCACACCAGGCCGGAGCGGTCGAACAGGACGTGCCAGTCCATGTTGAGCAGGGCGTAGTAGACCTTGGCGCCGATGATGCCCCCCAGGCCGGCGGCGAACACCAGGGCGCTCGCGTCCTCCTCGTCCCCCAGCCCCAGGCGCCGCAACCCCCAGCGCAGCTGGAGGTAGCCGGCGAGGAACGAACAGACCAACATCAGCCCGAACGGGCTGACGGAGAAGCTGCCGATGTGAAAAAGCTCTTGGATCATGGACCGCGCTCGCCCCCCGGGGTTGAGTCCCAAAGCCGCAATGGTAGCACCAGGGTCGAAGGGCCCGGGGCCAATGAAAGAGCAAACCGCCCCGCTGCCGAACACCGGGGACGGGACCGGGGACGGGACCGCTTGACGGACCCGCCTGAAGGCACCACAATGACCACATGGGGTCGAACACTTCGCGCACCATCGCCGTCGGTTGCAGAGAGCTGAAGACCCGGCTGGGTACCTACGTGGGAAAGGTGAAGGCGGGCGCCACGATCGTCGTGACCGAGCGCGGACGGCCCGTCGCCGAGCTGCGTCAGATCGCGGCCGGCAACAGCCTGGAGGCGAAGCTCAACCAGCTGGCGACGAGAGGACTGGTGATCGGGGGTGTTGGTCGCCTGCCTTCGGCACTCCATGTATTTCAGCCGATCTCGCCGGCTCTCCCCGCCCCCCCGGCATCCCGGGCGCTGATCGAGGACCGGGACGATCGCTTCTGACACGGCAGTCACAGTGCCGGAGCTGCGTTACTTCGACGCCAGCGCGCTGGTCAAGCGCTACGTGGACGAGCCCGGCGACGGAGAGATCCGCGCTCTCCTGACCGGCGGCTTGACGGCCACATCCAGACTGTCCGAAGTCGAGATCGCGTCGGCCCTCGCCCGCCGCTGTCGCGAAGGCGCGTTCTCCGTCGCCGAGCGCGACCGAGCTCTGGCCGCCATGCGGCAGGACTTTGCCAGCTTCCTCACCATCGAGCTGACCCCGGAGATCACGGCCGCCGCAGCCGCTCTGCTGAGTCGGCGTGCCCTGCGTGCCGCGGACAGCGTACAGCTGGCCTCGTGCATCGTGCTGCGAGATCTTTTCGAACAGCCTTGCCTGTTCGTCTGCGGCGACGGCCGGCTGGCAACAGCGGCGCGGCAGGAAGGGCTTGCCACGGCGCCTTAAGGTGCCGGCACGACGGCACGGCAGACTCGGATGCCAGGGCTCGGGCCGCTGAGCGAGCCCGGCCGCCCCGCAAGAGCTCCTTACTGGTGCGGAGGACACACCGGCCCGCGGGGCGGCTGCATGTAGAATCCGCCGATGATCACGGAGGCGACGCGCGAACGCTTCGCCGCCCTGGCGGCGCGGTTCGCGGGCGAGGGGCAGGGCGGCGGCCCGGGGGGGCGCTGGCTGGTGCTCACCCACGACAACCCCGACCCCGACGCGCTCGCCGCCGCCGTCCTGCTGTGCACCGTGCTGCGGCGCGCGTTCAGGCAGCGCGCGACCGCCGCCTACGGCGGCATCGTCGGCCGCGCCGAGAACCGCGAGATGGTGCGCAGCCTCCACCTCCAGGTGAGCCACATCCGCCACCTGAGCTTCCGGCGCTACCAGCGCTTCGCCCTGGTGGACACCCAGCCGCGCACCGGCAACAACCAGCTGCCGCCGGAGATCCAGCCCGACCTGGTGATCGACCACCACCCGGTGCGCAAGGCGACCCTCAATGCGCCCTTCCTCGACGTGCGGCCGACCTACGGCGCCACCGCCACGGTGCTCGGCGAGTACCTCCTCGCCGCCGGCATCAAGCTCACCCATCCCCTGGCGACGGCGCTGATCTACGCCATCCGCTCCGAGACGCAGGATTTCTCGCGCGAGTTCACCGGCCCCGACAAGGCGATCTACGACCTCTTCTTCCCGCAGGCTAACCACCACCTGCTGGCGCGCATCCAGAACCCGCGGCTGCCGCTCAGCTACTTCGGCAACCTCCACGAGGCGCTGGAACGGCTCGAGGCGGTGGACTCGCTCATCCTGTCGCACCTCGGCGAGATCGAGCAGCCGGACATCGTGCCGGAGATCGCCGACCTGCTGCTGCGCATGGCCGGGCGGACCTGGTCGCTGTGCACCGGCTACTACGGCGGGCGCCTCTACCTGTCGATCCGCACCACCAACCCGCGCGCCGACGCCGGCGCGCTCATGCGCCGGCTGATCGGCCGCCGCGGCAAGGGGGGAGGCCACGGCCGCACCGCCGGCGGCTGGATCGACGCCTCGCGCATCGCCGCCGCCGACCGGCCGGCCATGCAGCGCCGCCTCGCCCGGCGCCTGGCGGTCGAGCTGCGCAAGAACCCGGAGAAGATCGCGCCCATCGAGCTGCGCCCGGCGCGCGCCATGCCGCAAGCGCCGGCGGCCCAGACAGCGCTCCCAGCCGCGGCGCCCCCGGCACCCGAAGCCCTGCAGAAGGCGGCCAGGACCGAACCGGAATCGCCCCCCCCTGCGGCGGAAGGCTGAGCCGCTTCTTCCCTACTCCCACTCGATGGTGCCCGGCGGTTTGCTGGTCACGTCGTAGACCACGCGGTTGATGCCCTTCACCTCGTTGACGATGCGGCCGGCGATGCGGCCCAGGAGCTCGTGCGGCAGGGGGCTCCAGTCGGCGGTCATGAAGTCGTGGGTGTCCACCGCGCGCAGGGCGACGACGCTCTCGTAGGTGCGGAAGTCGCCCATCACGCCGACGCTCTTGACCGGCAGCAGGACCGCCAGGGCCTGGCTGACCTTCTCGTACCAGCCGCTCTCGCGCAGCTCGTGGAGGAAGATGGCGTCGGCCTCCTGGAGCAGGGCGACGCGCTCGGCGGTGACCTCGCCCAGGATGCGCACCGCGAGCCCCGGGCCGGGGAAGGGGTGGCGCGCGATCAGGTCCTCGGGCAGGCCGAGCTCGCGCCCCAGCTGGCGCACCTCGTCTTTGAACAGGTAGCGCAGCGGCTCGATCAGCTCGAAGCCCAGCTCGGCCGGCAGGCCGCCCACGTTGTGATGGGTCTTGATAAGCGCCGACGGCCCCTTGACCGAGACCGATTCGATCACGTCGGGGTAGAGGGTGCCCTGGGCCAGGAAGCGCGCGTCGGCGAGGCGCGCCGCCTCGGCGCGGAAGACCTCGATGAAGACGCGGCCGATGGCCTTGCGCTTCGCCTCCGGGTCGGCGACGCCGGCCAAGGCGGCGAGGAAGCGCTCGCGGGCGTCCACCGCGCGCACCGGCACCCCCAGCCCGCTTTCGAGCGCCCGCACCACCTGCCGCGCCTCGTCCTGGCGCAGCAGGCCGTTGTCGACGAAGATCGCCGTCGCGCGCTCGCCCACCGCGCGGTTGAGCAGCACCGCCATCACCGACGAATCGACGCCGCCCGAGAGGGCGCAGATCACCCGCCCCTCCCCCACCTGGGCGCGGATGCGGGCCAGCGCCTCGTCGCGGAACGAGGCGATCCCCCAGTCGCCGCGCGCGCCGCAGGCCCCGAACAGGAAGTTGCGCAGCATCTCGGCGCCGGAAACGGTGTGCGACACCTCGGGATGGAACTGCACGGCGAAGATCCGCCGCGCCGCATCCTCGAAGGCGACGATCGGAGCGTTGGTGGTGCCGGCCGTGGGCTCGAACCCGGCGGGCAGCCGGCGCACCTGGTCGCCGTGGTTCATCCACACCGTCTCGCTCTCGCCGAGGCCGGCGAACAGCAACCCCGGCCGCGACACCGCCACCTCCGCCCGGCCGTACTCGCGACGCTCGGCGCGCTGCACCTCGCCGCCCAGGACGTGGGCGATGACCTGCATGCCGTAGCAGATGCCGAGCACCGGGACGCCCAGGGCGAACAGCTCCGCCGTGGAGCTGGGCGCGCCGGGGTCGAGCACGCACTGCGGCCCGCCGGAGAGGATCAGGCCGATCGGCCGGCGCCGCCGGATCTCCTCGACCGGCAGGTCGAACGGATGGATCTCGCAGTAGACGCGGTTCTCGCGCACCCGGCGGGCGATCAGCTGCGTGTACTGACCGCCGAAATCGAGGATGAAGACCGTCTGGTGGCCCGCCGGGGCGGCTGCGTCAGGCGCCTGCGTCATCGCTGCGATCCTCCTCGGTAGGTCGACCATTCTAAACGCGGCCCTCCGCCGGCCGCCTCGCCGCCGCTGCCGGCCGCTCTCCGCCCGCGGCCCCGTCCGGCCGGCGGCGCCGGCCTCACAGCTCCGCCTCGGCCTTGAGGCCGCGGGTCATCAGGTCCTCCACCGCCTGGCGCGGATCCTTCCCCTGATAGATGACCGCCACCATCTGCTCGGCGATCGGCATCTCGACGCCGCGCAGGGCGGCGAGGCGGGCGATGGCCAGGGAGTTGCGGATGCCCTCGGCCACCATGTGGGTCTCGCCGGTGATCTCGGCGCGCGTCTTGCCGGCCGCCAGCTCCAGGCCGGCGCGGCGGTTGCGCGACAGGGCGCCGGTGCAGGTGAGCACCAGGTCGCCCAGGCCGGCGAGGCCGGCGAAGGTGCGGGACTCGCCGCCGCAGGCCACCCCGAGGCGGGTGATCTCGTGCAGGCCGCGGGTGATGAGGGCGGCCAGCGTATTGTCGCCCAGGCCCAGGCCGCTGACCGCGCCGGCGGCGATGGCGATGACGTTCTTGCTGGCGCCGCCCAGCTCGACCCCCACCACGTCGGCCGACGAGTAGAGGCGCAGGGTCGGGGTCGAGAGGGCCTCCCGCACCTCGGTCGCCAGCGCCGCGTCGGCCGAGGCGATCACCACCGCCGAGGGGACGTTGCGCGCCAGCTCGGGTGCGAAGCTGGGGCCGGCCAGGGCGGCGAAGCGCAGCGGCCGGCCGGCGCGGGCGGCCTCCTCCGCCGCCACCTGGCTCATGCGGGCCAGCGTCTCGGTCTCGATCCCCTTGGTCGCCGAGACCAGCACCAGCGGACGCTCGCCCGGCGCGCCGGCGCCGGCCTCCCTGGCCTCGCTCCCCGAGCGCCCCCGGCGGCGGAGGAGACCCAGCAGCCCTCGGTCACGGGCCGCCGGCCGGGCCGCCGCGGGACTGCCTGCACCCGGCGGTCCCGCTTCCACCGCCCCGTCCGCGGCGGTCGGCGGCGCGTCCGGCGCGGTCGG
>JASLEW010000910.1 GCA_030150965.1 Thermoanaerobaculia bacterium
CGCCAGCAGCACGCCGAAGCGATGCGCGGCTTCGATCTCGCCAGCGGACCGCTCTTCCGCCTCGGTCTGCTGCGCCTGGAGCCGGAGAGTCACCTGGCGCTCCTCACCTTCCACCACATCGTCTTCGACGGCTGGTCGACCGGCGTGCTGGCCCGCGAGCTGTCGGCGCTCTACGACGCGGCGCTGGCGGGCCGGCCGGCCCAACTGCCCGAGCTGCCGATCCAGTACGCGGATTTCGCGCGCTGGCAGTGCGACCGCTTCACCGGCGCCACGCTCGAACGCTTCGCCGGCTACTGGCGGCAGCGGCTGACCGGCGTGCCGCCGCTGCGCCTGCCGCTCGACCGCCCGCGCCCGCCGCTCCAGGGCTATAGCGGCAGCGGCGAGCCGTTGGCGCTCACCGCCCTGAGCGAGGCGGTCCGCCGCCTGGCGCGGCAGCGCGCCGCCACCCCCTTCATGGTCGGGCTCGCCGCCTTCGCCGCGCTGCTCCACCGCGCCACCGGCCAGAGCGACTTCGCGGTCGGCACCTGGGTCGCCAACCGCGCGCGGCCGGAGCTCGAAGGGCTGATCGGCTTCTTCGTCAACAACCTCGCGCTGCGCCTGGAGGTCGTGGGCTCGACCACCTTCGGCGGCCTCCTGGAGCAGGTGCGGGACGTGGCGCTCGGCGCCTATGCGCACCAGGAGCTGCCGTTCGAGAAGCTGATCGAGGATCTCAAGCTGCCGCGCGACCTCAGCCTGCCGCCGGTGTTCCAGGTGGTCTGCGTGCAGCAGCCGCCGGCCGGGCGGCTGGAGCTGGCCGGCATGGGCCTGTCGATCGGCACCGCGGCCGGCGACCGCGCGCACGTCGACCTGTCGCTCGATCTCGCCGATCCCGGCGGCGCCGCCGGCAACGGATACGGCGCCACGCTGATCTACAACCGCGAGCTGTTCGACCGCGTCACCGCCGCCCGGCTGAGCCGGGCGTGCGGGCGCCTCTTCGCCGCGGCGCTCGCGGACACCGGCGGGGCGGCGCTGCCGATCGCCGAGCTGCCGCTGCTCTCCCCCGCCGAGGCCTGGCAGCTCGCCGGCGAATGGAGCCGCGCCCTGCCCAGCCCCGCCGCCGGCCGCGAGCCCGGCATCGATTTCGTGCATCAGCTCGTCGAGCGCCAGGCGGCGCTGCGGCCGCAGGCCGAGGCGGTGGCCTGGGCCGGCTCGCCCGCCGGCGAGCGGCTGAGCTACGGCGCGCTCAACGCCCGCGCCAACAGCCTGGCGCGGCTGCTGCGGCGGCACGGCGCCGCGCCCGAGGTGCGGGTGGCGCTGTGGCTGCCGCGCTCGGTGGATGCGGTGGTGGCGCTGCTTGCCGTGCTCAAGGCCGGCGCCTGCTGCGTGCCGCTCGACACCGCCTACGGCGGCGAGCGCCTGGCGTTCATGGCGGCCGACGCGCGGGCGCGGATCGTGGTGTTGCGCGGCGGCGATGCTCCCGGTATGGCGTCCGGCACGGCGCCGGGCGTCGCCCCCGCGGTGCTGCGCCTGGACGATCCCGCGGTCGCCGCGGCCCTCGCCGCGGAGAGCGCCGCGGACCTGCCGCCGCGCGCGGTGGGCCTCGATCCCGACAACCTCGCCTCGGTGATCTACACCTCGGGCTCGACCGGCCGCCCCAAGGGGACGATGACGGCGCACCGCGGCCTGCTCGACGCCTGGTACGCCTGGGACCTCGCCTACCGGCTCGGCGCCACCACCGCCCACCTCCAGGTGGCGAGCTTCTCCTTCGACGTCTTCACCGAGGACCTGCTGCGCGCCCTCGGCGCGGGCGCCCGCCTGGTGCTCTGCCCGCGCGAGGACCTGCTCGACCCCGCCCGGCTGAGCGCGCGGCTGGACGGCGAGCGGATCGACGCCGTGGAGCTGGTGCCGGCGGTGGCGCGGACGCTGGCCGAGCACCTGGAGCGCACCGGCGGGCGGCTCGACGCGCTGCGGCTGCTGGTGGTGGGCGCCGACGCCTGGCACGCCGCCGACGCCCTGGCGCTGGCGCGCCTCTGCGGCCCGCGGACGCGGCTGGTCAACTCCTACGGCGTCACCGAGGCGACGATCGACAGCACCTTCCTGCCGCTCGCCGCCGGCGACGGCACCCCGCCCCGCGCCCTGCCCGCCACCGCGGCGATGGTGCCGGTCGGCCGGCCGCTCGCCGGCGGCGAGGCCTGGGTGCTCGGCCCCGGCGGCAGCCTGGCGCCGCCGCGCCTGCCCGGCGAGCTGTGCCTGGGCGGCAGCGGCCTGGCGCGCGGCTATCTCGACCGTCCCGCGCTGACCGCCGAGAGGTTCGTGCCGCACCCCCACTCCACCGCGCCGGGCGCGCGCCTCTACCGCACCGGCGACCTGGCGCGCCGGCTGGCCGGCGGCGACATCGAGCTGCTCGGCCGCGCCGACGGCCAGATCAAGATCCGCGGCTTCCGCATCGAGCCCGGCGAGATCGAGGCCGCGCTGCTCGCCGAGCCGGCGGTGGCGGCGGCGGCGGTGGCGGCGCAGGGCGACG
>JASLEW010000912.1 GCA_030150965.1 Thermoanaerobaculia bacterium
GGCGCCCGAGCGCCTGCGGCAGATGGCGCCCGGCGCCAGCGGCGCGGGCCTCCTGGCCGCCGACGGCACCGTCCTGGCCGCGGCCGGCGAGCTGCCGCCGGTGGCCTCGGCAACGCCCCCGGCGCTCGGCGCCGGGAGGACGGCGCCGACGCCCCACCCCTTCGCGGTGGGCCCCGATGCCGAGCTGCCGGACACCGTCGCCGGCTTCGTGCCGCTGGTGCTGCCCGGGTCCGCGGCCGGCGGCGCGGCCCGGCCGCTCCTCGCCCGCGCCGACCTGCCCGCCGCCACCCTCGGCGCCCAGCTCCAGGCGGTGCGCCGGCTCTCCTGGCTGGTGCTGCCGCTCAACAGCGCCCTGGTGCTCCTGGTGCTGCTCTTCCTGCGCCACCTCCTCACCCCCTACGACACGCTGCTGGCCCGCGCCCGGCAGCTGGGCCACCTGGGACCGGCGAAGGACGCCGCGGCGGACGAGGGGGAGCTCCTCATCGCCACCCTGGAGCGCGCCATGGAGGCGCTCGGCGAGCGTCAGCGGGCGCCGCAGGCCGCGGGCGAGGACGAGGACCTGGCGGCGCTCGAACGCACCCTCGCCCCCAGCCTCGAAAGCGGCCTGCTGCTCCTCGGCCGCGACGGCCGCGTGCTGTCGCTCAACCCGCCCGGCGCCGCGCTCCTCGGCGCTGCGCCGCCCGCCGGCGTCGGCCTCGCCGAGCTGCTCGCCCCGCACCCCGAGATGCGCGCGCTGATCGAGGCGGCGATCGCCCGCGGCCAGCCGGTCCGCCGGCAGGAGCTGATCCTGCATCGCGCGGGCGCGGCGCCGGCGACCCTGGGCATGAGCGTCCATCCGCTGCGGCGGGACGACGGCGCCGCCCGCGCCTTCCTGGTCCTCTTCGCCGACCTGACCGAGGCGCGGCGGCGGGCCGAGGAGAGCCGGCTGGCCGAGCGCCTGGCGACCCTGGGCGAGATGGCGGCCGGCGCCGCCCACGAGCTGCGCAACAGCCTGGCGACCCTGCGCGGCTACCTGACGCTCGTCGAGCGGCATCCGGACGAGGAGTCGATCGCCGACTACCTCTCCGAGATCCGGCACGAGGCCGACCATCTCCAAAGAGTGCTGGAGGACTTCCTCGCCTTCGCCCGCCCGGGCACCGCGCGCTTCGAGCCGGTGTCGCTGCCGGCCCTGGTGCGGCGCGCCGCCGCCGACCCCGCCCTGGCCGGCGTCGCGGTCGTGGTGCGGCAGCTCGGGGAGGCCGCGGCGAGCGAGGCACGCCCAGGAAAAGCCACGGACACCGAGAGCGCGGCGGAGGGAGATACGGAAGAGGTTGCGGCGGATCCGGCAATCGGCGCCGCCACCCTCCGCGGCGACCCGCTGCTCATCGAGCGCGCGCTGCGCAACGTGCTGCACAATGCCGCCCAGGCCGAGCGCGAGGCCGGCCGCGCCGGACCGGTCGAGGTCGCCCTCGGCGAGCTGCCGGCGGCCGTCGAGGTGACGGTCGCCGACCGCGGACCCGGCGTTCCGGCGGAGCTGCGCGGCCGGCTGTTCCATCCCTTCGCCACCGGCCGCGCAGGCGGCGTCGGCCTCGGCCTGGCGCTCGCCCACCGCATCGTCACCCTGCACGGCGGCCACATCCGGCTGGAGGACCGCGCCGGCGGCGGCACCGTGGCCAGGCTCTCGTTTGCGCGTGGCGATTCTGCTACGGAAGGTAACATGCCGGGGACGGCAGCACCCCCCGGCGAAAGCCCCGCTGTCGAAGCCAAGTCCTAGAGAAAAAAAGCGCTTGCCGTCCACCTCGCCATCCCGCCGCGGGGTTGGCACCCGGCTTGCTCTGTTCGCCATCCACCGTCCCCGCGCCGCGGGCCACCGGCTTCCGCCCACCGGCGCCAACTTGCGAGGAGCACCCGTCCTATGAGCGCGCGCCGACCTCCGCCGTGTGCCACTGCCAACCAAGCCGACCGCGGCTTCTCGCGCCGCGCCGAACGCGGCTTTTCACGCCGCGCCGAACGCGGTTTCTCGATGATCGAGGCGCTGATCGCCGCCGCCCTGATCGGCGTCGTCGCCATCGGCCTCATCCCGCTCTTCACCCGCGCGATGAGCGACAACATGGCGGGCTCCGACTACACCCGCGTCAGCAACTACGCCCGCTCGGACGAGGAGGACTTCTTCCGCGAGCCGTTCGCCAACTACACCTCCACGGTGGGCGCCTCGGGCACCGGCCAGCTCCAGGAGTACCTGAACCCCGCCACCCTCGCCTGGGTGCAGGGGTCGGTGCCGGCCGGCAACCCGCAGATCGTCTGGACGCGCACCACCACCTACCGCCAGTACAGCGTCAACGACATGGACGACGACCAGGTGTTCGACAACCCGCTCAACGGCGGCACCGAGGCCTCGTCCATCCAGCTCCTGGAGGCCACGGTGCAGGTCAAGAGCGTCTCGGCGATCGGTCCCGAGGGGGCGCACCGCAGCACCACCATCCGCTTTCTGAAGGCCTTCTGAGGAGGTGCCCAGCATGGAGCCCGGAGGCATGCAGAAGGTGACGCCCGCGCCGCCGCGCCGCCGCCGGCCGCGCGGCGAGCGTGGCTTCACCATCATCGAGATGACGGTGGCCATGTTCATCACCGCCGAGGTCATCCTCGCCGGCCTCGCGCTGTTCGATTTCCACAACAAGCTGGCGCGGGTGCAGACGCAGATCACCGACATGCAGCAGTCGCTGCGCGTCGCCCAGTACGACATGGTCCGCCTCACCCGCATGGCCGGCCGCGGCAGCTTCCCGGCGCTGGTCAACAGCAGCGCCGGCCTCAACTGGGGCGCCGTCTCGGTGCGCGACAACGTCGGCAAAGGCGGCGTCTCCGACCAGCTGGCGATCGGCTTCGCCGGCACGCCGCTGGCGGTGGACGGCACCGACATCCTGACCCTGCGCGGCGTCTTCAGCACGCCGATGTTCGCGGTCAACAACGTCAACGCCGCCTCGTTCACCCTGAGCCCGAACTCCCCGGCCACCGCCAAGACCGGGACCGTGGTGGTGTGCGCCTACACCTCGACCGGCGTCGCGCAGAACATCCAGACGCTGATCAACCTGATCAACTCGGAGAGCGCGGGCGGCCAGACCGACGCCCTGATCATGACCAGCCCGCGCGCCGACTCGGTCTACGCCGTGGTCGAGCTCAACCCGGGGACCTCGGTGGTGAATGCCAACCAGCCGTCCTGCACCACGCCCGCCTGGGTGACCACGGCGCCGGTGCCGAACGGCATCGTGCTCGGCTTCACCATCACCGGCGACACCCTGTCGCAGAGCTTCCAGGCGCTCTCCGCCACCACCAGCAACCAGGGGCTGCCGTCGACCATGACCTCGGTGGCCTGGGTCGGCGTCCTCGAGGAGTACCGCTACTACGTGCGCCAGGACTACGTCGTGCCCGGCAACCCGGCGAGCGATCCGACGCCGCACCTGTCGCGCGCCCGCATGTACCCGGGCACCGAGCTGCCCTACCAGAGCGTCGCCGCGAACCTGCAGAACGACGTGGCCGACAACGTCCTGGACCTCCAGGTCTCGCTCGGCGTCGATCTCAACGGCGACGGCGTGATCAGCGAGAACACGCCGCCCGACAAGAACGACGAGTGGCTGGGCAACGCCTCCGGCGACACGCTGACGCCGCAGTCGCCGCTGCGCGAGGTGCGCATCTCCACCCTGGCCAAGACCGGCAACCGCGACTTCCAGTACCAGGGGCCGACGCTCACCTCGATCGAGGACCACACCTACGCCGCGACCGATTTCCCCAACACCAAGCAAGGGCGCTCCTACCGCCACCGGCTGCTGCAGACGGTGGTGGGGCTGCGCAACCTGTGAGGCACCGCCGATGACCGGTCCGCAAGCATTCCCGACTCCTCCGGCCCCGCCGTCCGGGCAGCCCGGCGAACGCCGCGAGCGCGGCAGCGCCTTCACCGTCGCCCTGCTGGTGCTCCTGGTGCTGACCATCTCCGGCCTGGCCCTCACCCTGATGACCCAGACCGAGGTGCGCATCGGCGGCAACGAGCGCACCACCAACCGCACGTTCTACGCCGCCGACTCGGGGATCGAGGTGGCGACGGCGCGCCAGAACTCGATCGGCGCCGACACCCAGCTGCACGTCTTCAAGCTCAACACCACGCAGCAGGACACCGGCAGCGGCGCGCCCACCACCTTCAGCGACCAGGTGACGATCACGCCGCTGATCCCGGTCTCGGTGCAGCTGTGCAACTACACCGCGGTCAACAACTCCAGCCAGCAATACTCCTGCATCACCTACGCGGCCAACTCCACCGCCGCCCGCACCGGCGTCAACGGCGCCACCACCGAGGGCTTCTCCTCGAAGCTGGTGGCGGCGATGCTGACCATGATGCCGCAGGCCTCGAGCAACAGCTCGAACCCCATCCAGGCCCAGATCCCGGTGCAATTCTGAAGGCTCCGCCAGGGAGGGAACCATGATGCCGCACCGCCGCCGCCTCGCCCTCAGCCGTCCGGCCGCCGTGCAGACGGCCGCCGTCCTCCTGCTCGTGGCGCTGGCCTCGGCCGGCGCGCGGGCCGACGACCGCAGCCTGCTGGAGCCGACGCAGAAGAACCCCTACGTCATGATCGTGCTCGACACCTCGGGCTCGATGCACCAGGAGATCGCCTGCACCGCCACCGACGTCGCCAACGGCTTCTGCTCGCAGGAGTGCGACTCCGGCGACTGCCTGCCGCGCATGATGGGCGACGACCCCGACTCCAAGATCTACGTCGCCAAGCAGTCGATCTACGACATCATGGCCACCCATCCGAACATCAACTTCGGCTTCGCCCACTTCGACCAGGGCGGCGTGTTCGTGGCGTGGAAATACTGGTGGTACACGACGCTCTCGGCGAGCACGATCAAGCTGACCAGCGGCCTGTTCTTCCCCGAGGCCGGGCAGCAGGAGCTCTTCGGGCAGCAGGCGTGGAGCTGCAACGGCAACGGCCAGACGCCCGCTCCCTACAACAACGTCGGCTGCGTCTCGACCCAGCCGGCGCACCTCGACAACACCTGGGAGTGGACGCGGGCGCGCCGCTGGCCCAAGCTGGGGGACGCCAACAACACGGCCGGCAGCTACTTCTTCACCGAGAGCTCGACCACCAGCACCCCCACCTACAAGGTCACCTACACCCCGGTCGGCGGCCAGACCCTGGGCAGCGCCACCATCCAGGTGGCGGTGGCGGTCGTCAAGTGCAACAACTCGGCGTGCAGCTCGACCACCAACATGGGCAGCCAGACGATGACCTGGACGCTGCCCAGCCAGACCATCTATTGGGACCCGCCGGTGGCGCTCAACGGCACCAACCAGCCGGATGCGAGCGGCAACGGCGGCGCCTACTACGGCAGCCCCAACGGCAACGCCTTCGAGGTCAACGAGTCGAGCTACCTGCTCAACATCGATCAGAACAACGACAACAACGACCCGTGGTCGACCTCCGCGCTCTGCGTCACGGCGGGGACCTGCGACATGCAGCAGGCGACGACCGCCGACCCCTCCGGGCGCACCCCTGCCAACACCTTCTCGCTCGGCGACGTCATCCCGCTCGACTGGAACAGCAACCAGCAGCTGCGGATCCAGCAGCGCATGGCGCCCAACCTGATCGGCGGCGCCACCACCCCGGACTTCGGCATCGCCGACTACCTGGCCGACCACCCGCTCGCCGGCGAGACCGCCCTGCGGATCGCCAACACCGCCCAGCGCCCGCTGCTGCCGGAGGGCGGCACGCCGACCGGCCATGCCCTGATGGGCGTGTTCAACTGGCTGACCGGCGACAACTGGCCCACGACCGCGCTGCCCGCCTCCCCCAAGACCTTCGGCCCGAACGCCGCCGGCAGCTGGATCGGCACCGCCTCGGCCGCGACCGGCGACCCGTTCTTCTCCTGCAAGCCGGCCTACGTGCTGATCCTGACCGACGGCCTGGCGAGCAGCGACGACGGCAATTGGAACCTCGACCACACGGTCTGCCCGACGTACTACAACTGGATCAACGGCCAGAGCATCGCCACCAGCAACCCGCCGGGGTTCGCCTGCTGCGCCGTCGAGGCGCTGCGCTCGATCACCTACGGCGCCAGCAACACCTCGTGGCCGGTGCGCACCTACGTCATCGGCCTGGGCCTGACCTCCACCTCGGTCGGCGGCTACAACAACACCCTGCAGTGCATGGCCGACATCGGCGGCACCGGCAACCGCCATTTCTTCCAGGGCACCACCTACTCGGTCGCCGGCCAGCCGGCCGGCTACCCGGCCTCCGACCCGCCGCCGGCCACCTTCTGCACCTCGGCCCACCCCTGCGACGGCCCCGGGCCGCTCCTGCCGCAGAGCAAGGCCGACATCCTGGCGGCATTGCAGAACATCCTCAACAAGATCCAGTCGGAGACCACCTCCTTCGCCTCGGCGGCGGTGCCGTCGCTGCAGTCGAACATCGCCAACGAGTCGATCCTGTCGAGCTTCACGCCGCTCAACCAGCCGGTCTGGCCGGGCCGCCTGGACGCCTACGTCAACCCGATCCCGCTGAGCAGCCAGTCGGTGATCCTGCCCAACGGCTCGTCGATCAACGAGAACCTGCCGGACCCGACGGTGTCGTGCAACATCTCGCCGGCCGGCTCGCCGGTGCCCTCCGGCACCCAGGCGTGCCACCTGTGGAACGCCGGCGACCAGGTGCTGGCGCAGGGGCTGAACGGCCTCGACACCGCCGGCACCGATCCCACCAAGCGGCGCGTCTACTACGCCCCGCAGACGCCGATCAAGCCGGGCGAGCTGCGCCTCAACCTGCAGATGCCCAATCTCACCACCGGCACCGCCTACCTCTACGACCTGGAGAACGCGCTCGGCCTGTGCGGTACCGGCTACACCTTCTATCCGCCGACCAGCGAGGGCTGCACCGAGAACGGTGGTTCGGCGACGGTCGAGTGCACCGGCACACCGGTGCCAGGGACAGTGTTCTGCCCCACCGGCCAGACCGCCACCCCCCCCAGCCAGGCGGCCTCGACGCAGCAGGCGATCACCTGGACCGAGTCGATCAAGTCGTTCATCAACACCACCACCAATCAGCCGGTGCAATACCTCCTGGGCGACATCTTCCACTCCAACCCGATGGTCCTCGGCCAGCCCGCGGACTCGCTGCTCTTCACCGGCAACGTCAACGGCTACCAGACCTTCTCCGCCGCCCAGCAGTTCCGCCGCAAGGTGGTCTACGTGGGCAGCAACGACGGCCAGCTGCACGCCTTCGACGCCGGCACGGTGAAGCTCGGCACCGAGTCCGGCTCCGCGGCCTGGGTGTTCGGCGCCGGCACCGGCAACGAGATCTTCTCGTTCGTCCCGCGCGCCGTGATGCCGACGCTCAACAGCCTGGCGACGCAGGCGCAGCCGCCGATCAACGGCGGCAGCGAGACGTTCATGGTGGACGGCTCGGTGGACCTCGCCGAGGGCTACTTCGACGCCACCGGCGGCACCAACCCCGTCTGGCACTCGCTGGTGATCGGCGGCCTGCGCGAGGGCGGGCGCGAGGTCTACGCCCTCGACGTCACCCAGCCCGATCAGCTGATCAACGAGAAGCAGCCGCCGTCGCCGACCTCGCAGACGCAGATCACCGTGCAGATGCCCGACCCCAACGCCGCCACCTGGCTGCCCAACTGCATCAACGCCAACGCCAGCTGCGGCCAGCTGCCCTACCCGACGCCGCTCTGGGAGTTCACCGACAGCTGCAAGGTGGTCTCGACCTGCTCGGGGTCGAACTGCCAGATGCAGCCCTGCGACGAGGACCCGGCGCCCACCTCGGGCAACCCGCAGCCGGGGTACCAGCAGCCCGACCTCGGCCAGACCTGGTCGGTGCCCAGCGCCGGCCGGGTGCGGATCTGCACCTCGACCGCCAGCCCCTGCCCGTCGTTCCAGGACAAGTGGGTGGTGATCTTCGGCGGCGGCATGGACCCGGCGAACAACAACTCGCAGGGCAACTACCTCTACATGCTCGACATGGCGACCGGCGCGGTGATCTACAAGCGGCAGCTCAACGGCTCGGTGCCCAGCCAGGTGGCGGCCATCGACACCGGCCTCGACGGCTACATCGACACCCTCTACGTCGGCACCACCGCCGGGCACCTCTACAAGGTGGACCTGACGCAGCCGGCGCCGATCGTCGCCATCAGCGGCCTCGGCAACCGCGTCTCCACCAGCTACTGGCAGCCGTTCGAGATCTTCAACACCGGCGGCCGGCAGATGTACTACCCGCCGGCGGTGTTCTACGACGCCACGCTCAACGAGTTCGGCCTCGCCTGGGGCACCGGCAACCGCCAGGACCTGTGGAAGAGCGACGCGACCACCGGCCGCGTCTACGTGATGATGGACGTGAACCTCACCTCCTCGACCTCCGGCCTGCCGTTCACCGCGAGCAACCTCCAGGCGATCAACCTCGACACCTCCGGCAACCTGCCGGCGACGACCGACCTGCTCGACTCGACGCCCGCCTCGGGCATGCAGCCGGGGTACTACTTCGAGCTCGACGCCGGCGAGCGCGTGCTGACCCAGCCCTTCGTCCTCTCCGGCGTGCTGATCTTCAACTCCTACCAGCCGCTGGCCGCCACCGGCACGGGCGGCCTCTGCGTCGACTCCGGCAACACGCGGGTGGCCGTCGTCAACCTGCTCAACGGCAACTCGATCAGCAGCCTGACCGGCGAGGTCTCGACCAGCGGCAGCAACCCGGCCGGCTCGATCGCGGCGAACAACAAGTCCTACATCGTCAACAACGTCCTCGGCGTCAACATCACCACCACGCTCAACCCCTCCACGCTGCCGACGCCGGGCAACAGCAGCCCGGACTCGCCGCAGTCGGGCGCGGGCACGGGGACCGACACCTCGGCCAAGTGCGATCAGTCGCAGCCC
Organism: Thermoanaerobaculia bacterium; assembly: GCA_030150965.1. Taxonomy (GTDB): domain Bacteria; phylum Acidobacteriota; class Thermoanaerobaculia; order Multivoradales; family UBA5704; genus JASLEW01. The sequence continues at coordinate 8,891 of JASLEW010000912.1, forward strand.
TACGTGCAGGCGATGATCAGCGCGATCGAGAAGCTGTCGCCCTCGAACTGCCGGTTCTCCAACGCTTCGATCAGCGTCACCCTGTGGCAGCACACCGGCTCGCCGTCCTGCGCCGCGGCGGTGCCGGTGTGTATAATCGAGAAGAACTGGAAGGAGTTCTAGTGACGCGACGCAGCTCTCTCCTCGTGCTCGCCGCGGCGGCGGCCCTGGCTGCCGTCGCCGCCACCGCCGCCGCGCCGGCGCTGCGCGCCGATTGGCTGGTGACCCGGCAGGGCGAGCGGTTCCAGACCAAGGGCCCGTGGCAGCTGAAGGGGAAGCTGGTGGTCTTCACCCTGCCCGACGGCACGCTGTCGTCGATCCGCGCCGACCGGGTGGATTTCGACGCCAGCAAGCGGGCGGCCGAGGAGGCGGCGAAGCGGGCGGCTGCGGCCTCCACGCCGCCGCCGCCCGCCGAGCACCGCAAGGCGGTGATCGTCCTCACCGACAAGGATTTCCATTCGGCGGCGCCGGCCGGCAGCGGCGGCGCCGACGCGGCGGGCCAGGGGGCGGCGGGCGCGGCGAAGCCTGGCAAGGATGGGCCCCACGAGGGTCCGGCCGCGGTCGAGATCGTCAACTGGGACCGCCTGGCCGAGGCGGACAGCAAGGTGAACGGCATCGAGATCGTGGGCACGCTGCGCAACGGCTCGCAGGTGCCGCTCACCGAGGTGACCCTGAACGCCACCCTGTTTGACGACTCCGGCAACATCCTGGCGCGCGCCCCGGCCAGGGTGGAGACGCCGGCGCTCGCCCCCAGCGAGACCAGCCAGTTCCGCGTCGCGGTGGAGGGGGTCTTCACCTTCGCCACCGTGCGCTGGGACACGCAATGGAAGTCCTTCAAGGCGCCGCACGAGGGGCGGCCGGCCCCCACCGCCTCGTCCGCGGCGGCGCCGGCGGCGCCAGGAGCGCCGCCGCCCCCGCCGTCTTCCACCAAGCCGCCGGTCTGAGAGGCAGGGGCTCATGCCGTCCCCCCGTTGTGAGAAGATCCCTGCGAAGAGGAGGTGTGATGATGAGCGCCAATACGACGATGAGCGCCGAAGGTGAGGACGCACAGGAGATCGCGAACGGCGCGGATAGTGCCGCCCGGAATGACATCTCCCGGAATGACATCTATTTAGCGCAGGAGTATGCCTCCTCCGGCGAGGAGATCGAGAAATCCGTCGATCAGCTTATCCAGACCATGGCCCAACAAAACCCGAAGTAACGGCACCTACTCCCTGTACCTGGGGACGCCGGCCAGGTCGTGCTCCTTGATCTTTCTGAGGAGCGTCCGGTAGCTGGTCCCCAGGCGCTCCGCCGCCAGGCGCTTGTCGCCGCCGGTCTCGGTCAACACCCGGCGCAGGCGGTCACGCTCGCCAACCTCGCCCGTATCTCCCGTACCTCCAATATCTCCAATATCATGGCCCGGCGGCGCTCCGCCGGCGGAGGCGCCTGCGCCCTGGCTGCGATTGGCGCCGCCGGCCGGGGCCTGGGCGCCCGGGCGTGAGGCCAGCAGCTGCACGAGGTCGGCGCGCCGCAGCTCCGGCCCGTCCGCCAGGATCAGCGCCCGTTCGAGCAGATTGGCGAGCTCGCGCACGTTGCCCGGCCAGGGCTGGGCGGCCAGCAGCTCGGCGGCGTCGGCGGCGAGCCGCGGCACCGGCAGCTGGTGGCGCGCGGCGATCTCCGCCGCCAGGTGACGCGCCACCGCCGGCACGTCGCTCGCCCGCTCGCGCAGCGGCGGCAGCTCGATCGGAAAGACGTCGAGGCGGAAGAAGAGGTCGGCGCGGAAGAGCCCGTCCTCGACCATGCGCCGCAGGTCGCGGTTGGTGGCCGCCACCAGGCGCACGTCGGCCTGCAGCGTCCGGCCACCGCCGACCCGCTCGAAGGTGCGCTCCTCCAGCACCCGCAGGACCTTCCCCTGGATGGACGCCGGCAGCTCGCCGATCTCGTCGAGCAGCAGGGTGCCGCCGCCGGCCAGCTCGAAGCGGCCGGGCTGGCGGCGGTCGGCGCCGGTGAAGGCCCCCTTCTCGTGGCCGAACAGCTCGTTTTCGAGCAGCGCCTCGGGGATCGCGGCGCAGTTGACCGCCACCATCGGGCCGCGGCGCCGCGGCGACAGGGCGTGCAGGGCGCGGGCGAAGAGCTCCTTGCCGGTGCCGCTCTCGCCGGTGAGCAGCACCGTGGTCTCGGTGGGCGCCACCCGCTCCAGCAGCCGCAGCGCCGCCCGCAGGCGGGGATGGCTGCCGGCGATGGGCGGCGCGCCGGGCGGCTGAAACACCGCCTCCTCGGCCTCCTCAGCGCTGCCGATCGCCCGCGCCACCAGGCGCGCGAGATCCGGCAGCTCCAGGGGCTTCTCCAGGAAATCGAAGGCGCCGAGCTTCATCGCCTCGACCGCCGCGCCCACCGTGCCGTAGGCGGTCAGCACCACCACCGGCACCCGCGGCTGCGCCCGCCGGCTGGCCGCGAGCACCTCCAGACCCGACAGGTCCGGCAGCCGCAGATCGGTCAGCACCAGGTCGAAGCGGCGCTCGCCGAGGAGGCGGACGGCCTCGCCCCCGGCCGCCGCCGCCGCCACCGCGTACCCTTCCTCCGTCAGCGCCCGCACCAATAGGCGGCGCAACGAATCGCGGTCCTCCACCACCAGGATGTGACCGCCGCCCGGCATCGCTCGATCGTCCTAGCGGCCCGCTCGCGGGCCGCGCCTCCGGCCGCCGGGCCGGCTGCCGCCGCCCGCCGTTTCAGCCATCTCCCGCCACTCCCGAGCGCGCGGCCGGAGCCGGCGCCTGCCACGCGCGGCAGGCCGCCAGCACCGCCGCCAGCAGCGCCTCGTCGTCCTCCGGCGCCACCGTGCGCAGGTCGAGCATCAGCCGGCCGTGGCGCAGGTAGCCGACCACCGGCGGCGCGCCCTGGCGCAGCAGCGCCAGCAGCTCGCCGCCGCCGCCCGCGGCCGGGGCCACGGTC
>JASLEW010000929.1 GCA_030150965.1 Thermoanaerobaculia bacterium
GTCGGTCGAGGTGCTCCTGGGCGAGGTCGCCCTTCTGTACCGCGGCGCCGGGAGAACTGAAGCCGCGCTGCCGCCGCTCCCATCGGTACCGCGGCCCCCCGGCGCCACGGCGCAGCGCGCAAGAGACGCAGAGACTGAGCGCCTCCTCGCCTTCTGGCGCGCCGCGCTGGCCGACAAGCCGCAGGTGCTCGAGCTCCCCACCGATCGCCCGCGCGGACGGGCGCAGAGCTTCCACGGCGACTGGCGGACGGCCCGCCTGCCCGCCGATCTCACTCGTCGACTTCGGGAGCTCGGCCGCGCCGAGTCCGCCACCCTCTTCGTCACCCTGGCGGCCGGCTTCGGCGCTCTCCTCGCGCGGACGAGCGGACAGGACGAGCTGCTCTTCGGCACCCCGACCTCCGGACGCGGCACGGCCGAGCTGGCCGGCGCCGTCGGCTACTTCGTCAATCCGGTGGTATTGGCCGCCGACCTCTCGGGGGATCCCAGCGCCTCCGAGGTCCTGGCGCGGATGCGGCGGACCGCGCTCGCCGCCTTCGCCCACCAGGAGCTGCCCTTTCCGCTCCTCGCCGAGCAACTCGCGACCGAGCGCGATCCCTCGCGGTCGCCGATCTTCCAGGCGATGCTGGTGCTCCAGGGCGGCCGCGGGCCGCTCGGCGAGCGCCTCGCCGCGCTGGCGCTCGGCGCTTCAGGGACCGGAGGAACCGGGGGTCTCGACCTCGAACCCTTGGAGCTGGATCTGGGCGGCCTGCGCCTGGCACCGCTGCCGCTCGCCCCGCGCGGCGCCCAGCTCGACCTGACGCTCGCCTGCGGTCTCCTGCCGGGCGAAACGGCGGGCGGCGAGCCGGCCGGCCTCGCCGCGGCGCTCACCTTCAACTCCGACCTCTTCGACGGCGCCTCCGCCCTACGCCTCCTCGGGCACTTCGCGGCGCTTTTGGACGGCATGGCGGAGGACCCCGCGGCGCGGGTGTGGGAGCTGCCGCTCCTCTCGCCTTCCGAACGGGCGCAGCTCGCCGCCTGGGGTGGCGACGAAGGCGCGGCGGTGTCGGCGGCGGTCTGCCTCCACGAGCTGTTCTTCCTCCAGGCGGCGCGCACGCCGGAGGCCACGGCGCTTATCGCCGCCGGTGCCGGCGGCGCCGCCGGCGAGGAGCTGACCTACGGCGAGCTCGCCCGCCGGGTCGCCGGCCTCTCGGCGGTCCTCCGCGCCGCGGGGGTCGGCCCCGAGGTGCGGGTCGGGATTTGCCTCGAACGCACGCCGGCGATGATCGTCGGGCTCCTCGCGGTGCTCGCCGCCGGGGGCGCCTATGTCCCCTTGGACCCCGCCTATCCGCGCGACCGCCTGGCCTTCATCGCCGCCGACAGCGGCATGACCGTCCTCCTCACCCAGACGGCGCTCCGGGACCGCGTGCCGCGCGTGCCCGAGGACGGCCTGCGCGTGATCGTGATCGAGGAGACGGAAGCCGAAGCGGCACGGCCCCACCGCGGCAACCCCAACTCGCTGGCCGGCGGGCCGCTCCCCGGCAACCTCGCCTACGTCATCTACACCTCGGGCTCGACCGGCCGCCCGAAGGGCGTCGTCATCGAGCACGCGTCGGCCGTCGCCTACGTCGAGTGGGCGCGGAGCGTCTTCTCCGCCGAGGAGCTGGCGGGCGTCCTCGCGGCCACCTCGATCTGCTTCGACCTCTCGATCACCGAGATCTTCGCGCCGCTCGCGAGCGGCGGCGCCTTGGTGCTCGCGGCGAACGTCCTCGAGCTGCCCGAGCTGGCGGCCGCCGAGCGCGTGACCTTGGTCGACACCGTTCCCTCGGCGATGGCCGAGCTGGTGGCCGGCGGCCGGGTGCCGGCCTCGGTGCGGACGGTGAGCCTCGGGGGCGAGCCTTTCACGCCGAGCCTCGCCGAGGCGATCCGGCGGCGGACGCGGGCGACGCGCGTAGGCAATATCTATGGACCGTCGGAGTGCACCACCTGCTCGACCTGGTGGGCGGCGCCGCTCGAACCCGACGCCGCCGATGCCGGCCATGCCGCCGGCGCTGAGGCGCCCGTCCCCACCCTCGGCCGGGCCATCACCGGTACCCTTGTGCACCTCCTCGGCCCGGGCCTCGCGCCGGTGCCCTTAGGCGTCACCGGCGAGGTCTGGATCGGCGGCCGCGGCGTCTCGCGCGGCTATCTCGGCCGGCCCGAGCTGACCGCCGAGCGTTTCCGCCCCGATCCCTTCGCCGCCGCCCCCGGCCGGCGCCTCTATCGCGTCGGCGACCTCGCCCGCTGGCGGCCGGACGGCGAGCTGGAGTTCCTCGGCCGGGTCGACGACCAGGTGAAGATCCGCGGCTTCCGCGTCGAACCGGGCGAGGTCGAGGCGGCGCTCGCAGCCCTCCCCGGCGTCGGCGCCGCCGCGGTGGTGGCGCGCCCGGCGCGAACGGCGGACCTGGCGCTCCCGGCGGGCACCGCCGAGCTGCGCCTCGTCGCCTACGCGGTTCTGGCACCCACCGCGGAGCCGGGCTCCGCGGTGACCGCCGAGTCGCTCCGCCGGGACCTCGCCCTGCAGCTGCCGCAGCACCTGGTGCCCGTCGCCGTCGTCCTCCTCCCCGAGCTGCCGCGGACCCCCAACGGCAAGCTCGACCGCCGGCGGCTGCCGGAGCCGGAGTGGAGCGACGGAGCGCCCGCGGTCCCGCCGCGGACGCCGCTCGAAGCGCGCCTCGCCGGCATCTTCGGCGAGGTGCTGGAGATCGCGGCGGTGGGCATCGACGACAGCTTCTTCGCCCTGGGCGGCCATTCGCTTCTCGCCGCGCGGGCGCTCGCAAGGGTACGTGCCGAGCTCGGCATCGAGCTGCCGCTCCGCACCCTCTTCGAGTCGCCGACCGTCGCGGCGCTGGCACTCGCGGTCGAGCGGGCGGCGCAGGCCCGCGGCGAAGTCGACGAGGTCGCCGGCGACGGCGAGCCGCCGATTCGATTGGACCGCGGCGGGGAGCTGCCGCTCTCTTTCGCCCAGGAACGGCTCTGGTTCCTCGACCGCCTGGAGCCGGGGAGCGCGCTCTACAACCTGCCCGCCGCGGTCGAGCTGCGCGGCCGGCTCTCCGTCCCCGCTCTCGCCGCGAGCCTGGCGGCGATCGCGGCACGCCACGAGATCCTGCGGACGTCCTACGGCGAGCGCGACGGCCGGCCCGTAGCCGTCGTCGCCAATATCGCCGCCCGTCCCGTGGGCCGGCTTTCCGTCGTCGACTTAGGCCCGCTCGCCCCGGCCCGCCGCTCGGCTGAGGCGGCGCGGCTCGCCGCCGCCGAGGCGCTCCGCCCGTTCGACTTGGCGGCCGGTCCGCCGCTCCGCACGGCGCTCCTCCGCCTCGCCCGCGAGGAGCACGTCCTCCTCGCGACCTTCCATCACATCGCGGCCGACGGCTGGTCGATCGCCGTCTTCCTCCGCGAGCTTTCGGCGCTCTACGGCGCCGCCCTGGAAACCGGCCACCACTCCGACGCCCAGGCCGCCGGCCTGGGATTTGACGGCCAGCCCTTCGCCCAGCCCGCCCTCTTGGAGCGCCGCCACCCTTCCCTCGCCCAGCCCTCCGCCCTGGAGCCTGGCCACCCTTCCACAGGCCAGCCGGCCAGCCTGGAGCGTGGCTACGCCTCCACCAGCCAGCTCGCCCGCCTGGCCGAGGCCCTGCCGGAGCTGCCGCTCCAGTACGCCGACCACGCCGCCCGCGAGCGCCGCGAGCTCGCCGGCGCGGCGCTCGCGCGCCAGCTCTCCTACTGGCGCGAGCGCCTGGAGGGAGCGCCAGCCGTCCTCGACCTGCCCACCGACCGGCCGCGCACCGCCGCGCCCGACCTCCGCGGCGGGCTCCGCCGGCTGACCCTGCCGGCCGCTCTGACGGCCGCCCTCCAGGCGCTGGCGCGCGGCCACGGAGCGACGCTCTTCATGGTCCTCCTGGCGGGCGTCGAGTCGGTCCTCGGCGCCCACTGCGGGCAGGATGACTTCCTCCTCGGCACGCCGGTCGCCAACCGCGGGCGGCTGGACGTCGAGGGACTGATCGGCCTCTTCGTCAACACCCTGGTGCTGCGCGCCGACCTCGCGGGGGAGCCCACCGGCGCCGAGCTGGTGGCGCGGGCGCGGGAGGCGAGCCTCGGCGCCTTCGCCCACCAGCAGCTGCCCTTCGAGCGCCTGGTCGAGGCGCTGGCGCCGGAGCGCGAGCTCGGCCGCACGCCGCTCGTGCAGGCGCTCCTCGCCCTGCAGAACGCCCCCGCCGAGCGGCTGGCGCTCCCCGGCCTCGCGCCGGCGTGGCTGCCCGCGGCGGGCGGCCTCGCCAAGCTCGAGCTGGAGATCGAAGCGGAGGAGGTGATGGGAGAGGGCCTCGTCCTCCGCCTGCGTTACCGCCGCGCGCTCTTTGACGCGACGACGATCGACCGCCTGGCGGGCCACCTGGCGCGCCGGCTCGCCGGGCTCGCCGCCGAGCCCGGCCGGCGCGCCGCCGACCTGCCGCTCCTTTCCGCGGCGGAGCGGGCGCAGCTCCTCGTCGAGTGGAGCGGCGGCCCGTTGCGGCCATCCGCGGCGGCGGAGACCGTGGTGGGCCTCTTCGCGGCCCAGGCGGCGCGGACGCCCCTAGCCGTCGCCGTGCGCTCCGGCGCCGCCGCGATCACCTACGGCGCCCTCGCGGCGCGGGCGGGGCAGCTGGCGCGGCGCCTGCGCCGGCTCGGCGTGCGGCCGGGGGATCGCGTCGGCCTCTGTGCCGAGCGGTCGCCCGACCTCGCGGCCGGCCTGCTCGCCATCTTCCAATCGGGCGGCGCCTTCCTGCCGCTCGATCCCGGCTATCCCGCCGAGCGCCTGCGCTTCGTCCTGGAGGACGCGGCGCCGTCGGTCGTCATGGGCGAGGAGGCGCTCCTCCGCTCGCTCCCCGCGCACGGCGCCGCCACCCTGCCCCTCGACGCGGCGCCCAAAGCCGCGGGGGATCCCGCGGCGCCCGAGACCGCGGAGGATCCCGCGGCGCCCCAAGCCGCGGGGAAACCCGCGGCGCCCGAGACCGCGGGAGATCCCGCGGCGTTCGAGACCGCGGAAGATCCCGCGGCGCCCAAAGCCGCGGGGAAACCCGCGGCGCCCAAGACCGCGGCGGATCTCTCGGCGGCCCGAGCCGCGCCGCAGAGCGCGGCTCTTCAGGCGGCCTCCGCGCCGGAGAACGTGGCATTGCCGGCGGCCTCCGCGCCGGAGAGCGCGGCGCTGCCGGCGGCCTCCGACCTCGCCTATGTGATCTACACCTCGGGATCGACCGGGCGGCCGAAGGGCGTCGCCGTCGAGCACGGCAGCCTCGCCAACGTGCTCGCGGCGGGCCGCGACGAGCTCGGCTGGCGCGCCGACGACGCCGGTGCCGTCGTGGCGCCCTTCTCCTTCGACATCTTCCTTTTCGAGCTGCTGGCGCCGCTCGTCGCCGGCGGCTCGGCCGTCCTCGTGCCGCTCCAGCCGGCGCTCGACGTCGAGGCCCTGGCCGGCGGCCTCGCCGAGCTCACCCATCTCCACGCGGTGCCGGCCCTGATGCGCCAGGTCGTCGCGGCGGCGCGGCGCCGCGGGCTCGCCGCGCCGCGCCTGCGCACCCTCTTCGTCGGCGGCGACACCGTGCCGCTCGACCTCCTCCGCGAGATGCGCGCGGCGTTCCCGGCGGCGGTGATCCGCGTCCTCTACGGGCCGACCGAGGCGACGATCCTCGCCACCTCCTGGACGATCCTCCCGGGCGAGCCCCCGGTCCGCTCGCTTCTCGGCAGGCCCCTGGGCAACGTGGAGGTCGGCGTGCGCGACGCCTCTGGCCGGCCGCAGCCGATCGGCGTCGCCGGAGAGCTGTGGATCGGCGGTGCCGGCCTGGCGCGCGGGTACCTCGGCCGTCCGCGGCTGACGGCGGAGAGGTTCGTCGCCGCGGAGGGCCGGCGCTGGTACCGCACGGGAGACCGCGCGCGCTTGCTCGCCTCCGGCGAGCTGGAGTTCCTCGGCCGCCTCGACCGGCAGGTCAAGATCCGCGGCTTCCGCATCGAGCCGGGAGAGGTCGAGGCGGCGCTCGCCCAGCACCCGGCGGTCGCCACCGCGCTGGTGGTGGCGGTGGCGGGGGTGGCGGCCGGAGACGGCTCTGGCCCGCGGCTGGTGGCCTATGTCGTCCCGCGGCGGGACGGCGGCGATGCCGCGGCGCTCGCCGCGGACCTCCGCGCCCATCTCGCCCTCCGCCTCCCCGCGCACATGGTCCCGGCGGCCTTTATTGCGCTGCCGGAGCTGCCGCTGACCTCCCATGGCAAGCTCGACCTCCGGCGGCTGCCCGCCCCGGAGTGGCCGGCCGGCGAGACGGCGGCGCCGCGGACGCCGATCGAGGAGCTCGTCGCCGGCCTGTGGTGCGAGGTCCTCGGGCTGCCGCGGGCCGGCCGCGACGACGACTTCTTCGCCGCCGGCGGCCATTCGCTTCTCGCCACGCGCCTGGTGTCGCGGCTCCGCGAGGCGCTGGGCGTCGAGATCCCCCTCCGCGCGATCTTCGAGTCGCCGACCGTCGCCGGCCTCGCCCGGCGGCTGGAGACGGCGCGTCGAGAGCGCTCTGCGATCGAGGCCGGGGCGCCGATCCCGCCGCCGATCCCACCGATCCCGCTGCCGCTCGACGGCACGCCGCTGCCGCTCTCCTTCGCCCAGGAGCGCCTGTGGTTCCTCGACCGCCTGGTCCCGGGCGGCAGCGCCTACAACCTCGCCGCCGCGGTGCGCCTGCGCGGCGGGCTCGAGGTCGCCGCCCTGGCCGCCGCCTTCCGCGAGATCGCCCGCCGCCACGAGATCCTCGGCGCCACCTACGGGGCGAGCGGCGGCACGCCGTTCCAGCGGGTGGGAGCCGGGGCCGCTCCCGAGCTGCCGCTGATCGACCTCGGCGGGCTGCCGGCGGCGGCGGCCGATGGCGCCGACATCGCCGATATCGCCGATCTCGCCGAGGCCGATCTGGCAGCCGCATTGGCACAGCGGCCGTTCGACCTCGCGCGCGGTCCGCTGCTCCGCACCGTCCTGCTGCGCCGGTCGGCGGCCGATCACCTGCTCGTGGTGACGATGCACCACATCGTCGCCGACGGCTGGTCGATGGGCATCCTCGTCCACGAGCTCGGCGCGCTCTATGCCGCGGCGCGCGAGCGCCGGCCGTCGCCGCTCGCGGCGCTGCCCATCCAGTACGCCGACTACGCGGCGTGGCAGCGGCGATGGATGGCAGGGGAGGTGCTGGCGGGCGAGCTCGCCCACTGGCGCGCCGTGCTCGCCGGCCTGCCCGCGGCGCTCGAGCTGCCGGCCGACCGGCCGCGCCCCGCCCGGCAGAGCTTCCGCGGCGCCGAGCCCGGCTTCGCCCTGCCGCCGGCGCTGTGGAGCGCCCTCGGGGCGGCGGCGCGGCGCTCCGGGGTGACCCTCTACATGCTCCTCCTCGCCGCCTTCGACGTGCTGCTCCACCG
>JASLEW010000267.1 GCA_030150965.1 Thermoanaerobaculia bacterium
CTGCTCGCGCCGGTGCGCCCGTGGATCGACCGCGCGCGGCGGCGCCTGCGGCGCGGCCTGGAGCGCCTGGGCCGGCGCGCGGCGGCGGACGGAGGCGAGCCGCTGTTCACCGCCGAGGAGGCGGAGCGGCTGCTCCTGGCCAACCTGCCGGAGCGCCTGGCGCCGCTCCTCGTCCGCACCCTGGTGCTGGAGCTGCACGTGGCCCGGCACCAGGGGCTCCTCGGCGGCGGCAGCGCCGCCGAGCGTTTCCAGAGCTTCATCGGCCGGCTCGGCGAGCGTCCCGCCGCGGCGGCGCTGCTCGGCGAGTACCCGGTGCTGGCGCGCGAGGTGCTGCGCGAGCTCGCGCAGTGGGTCGAGGTGTCGCTGGAGCTGATGGGCCGGCTGGCGGCGGACGCCCCGCGCCTGATCGCTCACTTTTTCGCCGGCCGGCATCCGGGCCGCTTGAGCGGCCTCGACGGCGGCGCCGGCGACCGCCACCGCGGCGGCCGGTCGGTCCGCGTGCTCACCTTCGCCGGCGGCGCCCGCCTGGTCTACAAACCGCGCCCGCTCGCGGCCGAGCGGCACTTCCAGGAGCTCCTCGCCGGGCTCGGCGAGCTTGGCGGCGCCGGCCCATTGCGCACCGTCGCCGTGCTCGACCGGGGCGGGTACGGGTGGATGGAGTTCGTCGCCGCGCGCGCCTGTGACGGGCCCGAGGAGGTGGCGCGCTTCTACCGGCGCCTCGGCGGCCTGCTCGCCGTCCTCTACGCCCTCGAAGCGACCGACTGCCATTTCGAGAACCTCATCGCGGCGGGCGGCCAGCCCGTCCTGGTCGACGTCGAGACCCTGTTCCAGCCGCGCCTTCCTCCACCCCGGGTGGCGGCGCCGGACAAGCGCCTGGCCGGCAGGCTGCTCGGCGGCTCGGTGCTGCGGATCGGCCTGCTGCCCTTCCTGGTGGGGGCGGGCGCCGGCTTCGAGGGCACCGATCTGAGCGGCGTCGCGGCGGTGGCGGGCCGGCCTTCGCCGCAGCCGGTCCTCGGCCTGGCACGGCCCGGCACCGACGAGATGCACGTGGTGCGCGAGCGGCAGCCGCTCCCCGGCGGCGCCAACGTCCCCTTCCTCGCCGGCGAAGCGGGCGAGGGCCGCCGGGAGGCCGAGGCCGCCGAGCACGAGGAGGACCTGGTGGCGGGCTTTGCCGCCGCCTACCGGCTGCTGGCCGGGCGCCGCGCCGCGCTGCTCGGTCCCGGCGGCCCCCTGGCCCGCTTCGCGGACGACCCCGTCCGCGCCGTGCTGCGGCCGACGCAGGTCTATGCGCGCCTCCTGGCCGAGAGCCACCACCCCGACGTGCTGCGCGACGCCCTCGACCGCGACCTGCTGTTCGACCGGCTGTGGATCGGGGTCGAGGAGCAGCCCGAGCTGGAGCGGACCGTGGCCGCCGAGCACCGCGACCTCCTGGACGGCGACGTGCCGGTCTTCACCGCCACCCCCGCATCGCCCGACCTGATGGACAGCCGGGGCGGCCGGCTGCCCGGCTTCTTCGCCGAGCCGGCGCTGGCGGCGGTGCGGCGGCGCCTCGCCGCCATGGGCCCGGCGGACCTCGACCGCCAGCTCCGCCTGATGCGCATGTCGCTCGCCACCCGCCGTCTCGGCGCCGACCCCGGCGACTGGCCCGGCTATCCGCCGGTGGCCGCGGGGCGGTAGCTGCCGCGGGCGGCGCTGCGCGAGCGCCTCCTCGCCGCTGCCCGCGCGGTGGGCGACTGGTTCGCGGCCACCGCCGTGCGCGAGGGGCCCCACGTCGGCTGGATCGGGCTCGAGTTCCGGGAGAAGCGCTGGTCGCTGGCGCCGGTTCCCCGCGACCTCTACGTCGGCACGCCGGGCATCGCGCTCTTCCTGGCCTACCTCGCGGCGGTGACCGGCGACGCCCGCGCCGAGGAGCTCGCGCGCGCCACCGTCGACACCCTCCTCGAGAGCGACGCCCGGGCGGCATCCGAAGCATCCGACGCGCCGGCCGAGCCGCCGTTCATCGGCCTGATGCAGGGCACGGGCGGCGTCCTCTACGTCCTGGCCCACCTCGCCGCCCTGTGGCGCGACGCGCGCCTGCTCGCCGCCGCGGAGCGGGAGATCGAGGCGATCGATGCCCGCCTGGAGGTCGACGAGGATCTGGACCTGGTCGCCGGTGCCGCGGGCGCCCTGGCCGGCCTCCTCGCGGCGCACCGCGCCGGTGCCTCGCCGCGCGCCCTGGCCGTGGCGCACCGCTGCGGCGAGCACCTGCTCGCGCGTTCCCGGGAGCGCGGAGCGGGCATCTGCTGGCTCACCCGCCTGGTGCCGGACCGCCCGCAGACCGGCTGCGCCCACGGCGCCTCCGGCATCGCCCTCCCGCTGATCGCGCTGGGCGCCGAAGCCTGCGACCGCCGCTTCACCCGCGCCGGCCTCGCCGCCTTCGCCTGGGAGCGCGAGGCGTTCTGGCCGGAGCTGTACCGCTGGCTCGGCGGCTCCGCCACCGCTCCGGCGGCGCCGGCGCCCACCGCGAGCGGCGTCGCGGCGTCGAGCAGCGTCGCGATGTCCTGGTGCTACGGCGCCCCCGGCATCGGCCTGGCCCGCCTCGCGGCGCTCGAGGGACTGGACCCGGCGGCGCCCGAACGCGCCGCCCTCGAGGAGGAGGTCGCCGAGGCCCTGCGCCTCACCGTCGAGCGCGGCTTCGGCCACAATCACTGCCTCTGCCACGGCGACCTGGGCAACCTCGAGCTCCTGCTGAGCGCCAGAGAGCGGCCCGCCAGCTCCGCCCCTGACCGCCGGGGGGACCGCCGGCTGGACCGCCAGCTGCGCCGCCGCGCCCAGCAGGTCCTGGCCAGCATCGCCCGCGACGGCTGGTGCTGCGGCACCCGCGGCGCGGTCGAGTCGCCGGGCCTGATGAACGGCGTCGCCGGCATCGGCTACGGCCTGCTGCGCCTCGCCGACCCGGAGCGGGTGCCCTCCGTCCTGGCCCTGGCGCCGCCGGCGGGCAGGGGGGCTCCGGCAAGGTCTGGCGCGGCTTGACTTCCCTCGTCCTGGGCCTGGCCGGCGGCCTGATCCGGCGGCTGAGTCCCCTCCGGCCCTGCTGCGGCTAAGATACACCTCGCATGCTCGACTCCAGCGGCGGTCGTCCAGGCGGTGCGATGGAGCCGACGATCCAGCGTCTCGGCCTCAAGCGGTTTCTCAGCATCCCGTCCGAGACGATCGACCTCGACAACCCCACGATCTTTGTCGGCCGCAACGGCTCGGGCAAGAGCAACCTGCTGCGGGTCTTCTCGTTCCTGGCCGAGGCCATGGCGTCCCCGCTCCAAGCGGTCTTCGACCGGGAAGGCGGCATTGCCGCCGTACGCAACCGCTCTCTTGGCCACCCACTGCCTCTAGGATTGCGGGTGGACCTCGGACGGCTGAACGGAAATATTGAGAGTGGTTTCTATGCCTTCGAAGTCAAAGCGCTGCCGAACTACGGTTTCTCCGTCGAACGCGAGCAATGCCTGGTCCGTCGCGCAGGAACCAACGGCCGGTGGTTCGATCGCCAAGGCAGCGATTTTACGTCGAATGTCAAGGGCCTGAAGCCGGCGCTCGATGCCGCTTCCTTGAGCCTGCCGTTGGTCGGTGGCGAGGCCAGCTTCGCCCCCGTGCTGCGCACGCTCGCCGCAATGCGGGTTTATGCCATTGAACCCGCAAAGTTGCGCCAAATGCAGGAGCCCGACACCGGCACCAGCCTCAAGCCTGACGGCAGCAACGTGACCAGCGTGCTCAGGGAGATCGAGCGCCAATCTGCCGAGGATTTCGCACGCATCTCGGAGATCCTGGCGACGATCGTGCCGAACACGACCCGTGTCCAGGTGAAGAAGCATGGCAAGAGCCTGGCGCTCGAGTTCACCCAGGAATGGGGGGACAGGAAGCGTCTGCGATTCGAAGGTTTCAGCATGTCGGACGGCACCCTGCGAGCGATCGGGATTCTCGCCGCCGTCTTCCAGCGGCCCGCACCCACGCTGATCGCGATCGAAGAGCCCGAGGCCACGATGCACCCCGGAGCGCTGGAGTCCATCCTCGACCTCTTACGTTTCGCCGCAAGGAACCTGCAGGTCGTGATCACGACCCACAGCCCGGAGCTGCTGGACGTGGAGTGGATCACGGACCGCCACCTGCGGATCGTCGAGTGGACCGATGGTGCGACGCGCGTCGCTCCGGTCTCGGAGGTGACGCGCACGGTTCTCAGCCAGCACCTGATGGGCGCGGGCGAGCTGCTGCGCTCCAACGCCCTCGATCCAGCGCCTTTGTTCGAGAACGTGGTGCAGCAGGGCAGTCTTTTCGAGGATCTCGCTTGAAGATCCAGCCGATCGTCGAGGGACAAGGCGAGATCGCCGCGGTGCCGCTGCTGCTCCGGCGCCTATGTCATGAAGCGCAGGCTGGGATGATCGAGATCGCCAAACCGCATCGCCGGCGCCGCTCGCAGCTGGTCAAGAAGGACCATCTACAGACGGCGGTCCGGGTCGCGGCGTTGAGCCAGGATTGCGCCGGGATCCTCATTCTCTTCGATGCGGACGATGACTGTCCGGGAGAGCTCGCACCGGTCCTGGAGCGCTGGGCGCGCGAGGCGGCAGGAGGAAAACCCTGTGTGGTCGTGCTGGCAAACCGCGAGTATGAGGCGTGGTTCCTCGCCAGCATCGAATCGCTGCGCGGCGCGGCCGGCATCCTCGAAAATGCCGAACCGCACCCACAACCCGAGCTCCCTCGCGACGCCAAGGGCGAGTTGGAGCGGCGCATTGCGCGCAGCGGAGGCTATTCCCCAACGGTGGACCAGGCGAAGCTGACGGCCAACCTCGATCTCGCCCTGGTCTATCGCCGCTGCCGCAGCTTTCGCAAGCTCGTCGGCGCCTACGGCGAGCTTGCCGCCGCCGCCGGCGCGGCGCCGGCCGTGTGGCCCCCAGCCGCGTGGACTGCCTGACCGCCTTCCGAAAGAGCTCGGAGGAGGATTATGCCCGGCTCCTCGATGACCGCCGGCGCCACGAGGTCATCGATGGATCCGCAGCACGCCACTCCGGAATGCTCCGCCGTGATCGTCGCAAGGCTCGCGGTCACCAGCGCTCTGGGAGCGGGGCACAGCGCCGCTTTCTGTGTGTCATCGCCAAGGCGCGCCTGAGATGGCCATAACTACTACTCTCGCTAAAGGTCGGCAACGCTGCACTGACGTTCTGCGAGGTGCTGTTGCCATAGCCCTAGAGCGATGGGTCAATACGCTTGCACGCGCGAGGAAGGCCCCAGTCGAGTCTGAGTGGTGGAGGAGGGAGCTCACCGGCGGCCTAGTTCGCGAACTTGAAGAACGCAAGATTCTTGTGCTACCAGTCTTGATCCAGGACTGCCGAATTCCTCTCTTCTTGAGAGACAAGCTGCATGCCGACTTTCGACTAGACTTCGAGCACGGATTGACTGAGCTCTTGCACGCGATCGCACCCCTGGCAAATCCTCATCGTGGCAGAATCGAGGACCCAGCCTTCGTTACGGACTACGCTATAGACTACTTTGACGACGAAAGACACTTCCTGCGGCGATTTACACTTGTAGAACACTCCCCAGAACTACCATACATCGCAATTACCGAAGTGCGGCTCGAGGGCGACGACCAGGCGACTAGTGTCCCGCACGGTTAGTTCGCATGGTAGTCGCGCCGCAATCCGGCTTCCTGGCCAGGCGCGCCGACGCAAGCGTGGCAGGGACTACGGTGTGGAGGCGCAACGCCGCCAGGGAGCCGGAGGGCAAGCGAATACCATACGAACTGGCCGTGCGGGACACTAGCTTCCACAAGAGCTATAGTGACGCTGGCCTTGATTGGTGGAACGACCTCTTGATTATCGAGGCGCTCGCCGGATCGATTGGCGAGGAACTGCAGATCGTCTTAGATGACCACCTGCCGAAGTCTCTGCGTTTCAAGTTTGACGACGCAAAGCTCGGAATGAGTTATAGGGTGGAGGTTACTTCACGCCTTCTCGGAAGGGATACTGGGAATTCGGTTTTGATCCACATCGGGCGGCAGCTTCGCATTATCTTCGGCGACCAGCGCAGAGCTACGCGCGCCATTACAGAGAGTGAAATGGCCAAGGTAGCCGCAATACGGTCGCGGCGCGGCGCGCACCCCTAGCCCCTAGTTGAGTCCGAAGAAAGGCTTCTTTCGCAAGAAGCTCCCGGTATCTCAGTGCTTCAGTGCTTGCCGCGCGGCTTGCCCGGACGGTCATCGCACCCGCCGAGCATCGAGACTGTCTGGTGGTCGAATTCGCCGTCCCAAAACTTGCCGATTGACTCCATGAAGACCCAGTTGTCCTCAGCCGCGTAGGCGAACAGAGTCATGGATGATCGGTATTTCATCGAGTCAATGGGGCCGAAGATTTCGAGAGCCGATAGACCCTGAAGAGCGTTCACCAGAGCAGCGCACTGCCGCAGACGAGGCCCCAGCACCGGATGACCCAAATAAGCTTGAGCTTCAGCTCGCGACGAGATGGCGTACCTTTCCGCCATCGAGCTCCTACCCAGGCCCTTTATCTGCGGAAAGATGAACCACATCCAGTGGCCCTCCTTGTATCCGCGGCGCAGCTCTTCAAAGACCTGCGCAAAGTGCGGCCTTTGAGCATCGACAAACCTCTGCAGATCGTAGGGGTCGTTCACGTCCCAGCGCTCCCCACTAGCGCCAAGGCTCGACGCACGACCACCGGATCAACCTCCGGAGCTGCCTTCTTGTCGCGCTTGAAGACGACTATGGTCACCTTCCGCAAGCGCTGACCTCCCTGTCCGTAACGCGCAGCTTCAGCTATGGCCAGCAGTAGCCCGACCAGAGCGAGCGGCGGATCGATTCGGCCGTGGCCGCCTCCCAGGACCGGCATCATCACATCTGTAAGACGCGCATCGGCGAGACGAACAAACAACTGGTTCATGCCCTCGAACAGGAAAGCGATCCGGGCCGCCAAGCCCTGCCCTGCCCGCTGCGTCGTGGTCGCGACCAACGCCACAGCGACAGACCTCCCAAGCGGCTTCTCCAACAGGATGCACTTGCCAGGGCCAAAGCTTTCGGCGCGCTCGTCATCGGTTTTCTGCTCTTCACTGCCGGCTGTAAACCTTTTCCTGCATTCCGCCTTGACCAACGACACAAAGGCTTCGGCGTTACCTTCGAAGGTGTGATTGACGTAAGCTCCAAGTGCGCTTCGCGTGTCGTCTATACAACGATCATCGAAATATTCATTGCACGGCAGTGCCACTGCGGCAATAGGTCTCTGATCTTCGATCCTGCCGACAACGACCCGGATTTCGCAACCGCCAACAGTAGTCCACATCTCGCCACTTCTGACATGAACTCGCGACAGATCCAATCCCGAGTCGAGTCTGGCTTTAGCTTTCACCTCTGTCACAAATGAGAAGCAGAATGCCAAGGCTGAAAGCGACAAGAGCGCGATGCCGACCGCAACTGGCGTCAGCGTGGTGGGTGGGTGCGAGGTCCAATGGCGGCTCTTGTCGAAGGTGATGCAGGGTAGCGCCACGAGCGCGGTGCCCAACACAAGGGCAATGACCCAATAGGGTTGTTTCAACAGCGTCTTGATCACTCCCCACACGGTCGTCCCCTCACGCAAAAATGGCGACTAGCCCCTACCTGTTATCCGCGATAAGTCTTCGTCATTCTACATCATTCGACAGGTGGCGGTCATCTGGATACTTGAACCTCCAACGTTTCTCATATGGCCTCCAGATGGCCCGTCTCAGAAGGCGACAGATTGCGCCTGACCCTCTAATTTTAAGATGCTTGAACGAGACTGTGCAAGAGGGTCGCCACTTTGCATGAAAATAGCTGGCTGGGCCGGGCGATGGGCCGGCATTGAAATGGTGGTCCGACGAAGAGTCTGGCCTTGGCGTCGTGCTGGCACCGCTAACTGTTGCTCCCAGGATTGGGGAAACCACGACGAGGAAGCTCAGTTTCTCCGCGATGCCTTCCGGCCCAGCCATCTGCTCGAGGAAGTCTACGCCATGCCACCACGCTCTCGTCCGCCGCTGGGGATTTTGAGGAACCGGTGACCTGCTGAGTACGAAAGGCTGCGGCTCGCCCTCGGCGGCGCAGGGACCACGCTGCCACCCTCTGAAGTTGGCCTCTCGCTGCTTACCTATCGCTTACCAAGACTGACAAGCCCATATGCAAGACGGTTCAGTCCTCGTCCCCAATTCCCCCCACCCCCCGCGCCGTGGGGCTGAACGCCGGCCGGGGCAGCTGCCAGAAGAAGGGCTCGCGCTTCTTGGGATGGTTGCCGAGCTGGTCCAGGGTCGTGGCGTCGTAGACCCGGCCGTTCTGGATCACCCAGCGCGGGGTCTCGGTGTTGTGGATGTCTTCCAGGGGGTTGGCGTCGAGGATCACCAGGTCGGCGAGCTTGCCGACCTCCAGGGAGCCGAGGTCGCTGTCCAGGCCCAGGTAGCGGGCTCCGTTGAGGGTGGCGCAGCGCAGGGCCTGGAACGGGGTCATCCCTCCCTGGACCAGCATCCACATCTCCCAGTGCGCGGCCAGCCCCTCGCGCTGGCCGTGGGCGCCGATGTTGACCTTGACGCCGTCGGCGGCCAGGGCGGCGGCGTTGCGGGCGGCGGCGAAGTGGTTGTACTCCTCGTCGGGCGCCCTCAGCCCGCGGCGGGCGCGGGCATCGATCACCTCCCGCGGCACGAAGGCGAGGAGGCGCTGGTCCTCCCACACCTTGGTCTTGGCGTACCACCAGTTCTCGCCCCAGATGCCGCCGTAGGCGACGCCCAGGGTCGGGGTGTAGCCCACGTCGGTGGCGCTCCAGAGCTGGCGCACGTCGGCGTAGAGGTGGTCCACCGGCAGGGAGTGCTCGACGCCGGTGTGGCCGTCGATCACCATCGTCACGTTGTGCTCGAAGACCGAGCCGCCCTCGGGCACCACCATCATGCCCAGCTCGCGCGCCGCGGCGATCACCTGCTGGCGCTGCTCGCGCCGCGGCTGGTTGTAGCTCTTGACGCTCCAGGCGCCCACCGCCTTCATCCGCCGCAGGTGGAAGCGGGCGTCGTCGAGGCTCGCGATCTCGGCCTTGAACGGCGCCGCGGCGCCGTAGAGGATCGTGCCGGTGGAGAAGATCCGCGGCGCGGTGATCAGCCCCGCCCTGGCGAGCTCGCCGGCGGCGAACACCGTGTCGGTGTCGTTCGACGGATCGTGCAGCGTGGTGACGCCGAAGGCCAGGCTCGCGGCGTTGATCCAGCTCTGCTGCGGCACGATGCCCTCGCTGCCGAAGGGGCCGTGCCAGTGCACGTCGATCAGGCCCGGGATCACCGTCTTGCCGTGCCCGTCGATCACGTAGGCGCCGGCCGGCACCCTCACCTCGGCGCGAGGGCCGACGGCGCGGATGCGGTTGCCCTCGATCACCACCGTGCCGTCCTCGATCACCTCGTCGCCGCGCATGGTGATCAGCCGCGCACCGGCCACGGCGACGGTGCCCGACGGCAGGTCGGAGTCGGCCTGGAAGCCGATGGCGACGCCCTGGGCGGGCGGCTCCGGCAGCTTCTCCGGCGCCCCCGCCAGGAAGGCGAACGAATCGGTCAGCTCGCGCGTGTAGAGCGACGGCCCCAGCGACCAGTGCAGGCGCCGCGAGTCGCCCGACCATTGCAGGTTCTCGCCGGCGTCGTGCGACACCTTGGCCACCGGCAGCGCCTTGCTGTCGGGGCCGAGGTCGATCGCCCTGCCGGTGGCGGTGAACGGCGCCACATAGGCGTTGAAGCCCTCCACCCACGCCACCCAGCGGCCGTTCGGCGCCACCGTCAGCTCCGCCGCCTTCTCGCTGCTCAGCTCGGTGCGCTTCTCGCGGCCGTCGAGGCCGACGGAGAAAAGCTTTCCATGCAGCCCGTCGTCGTCGGCCTCGTAGAGCAGCACCCGGTCGCCGGCGCCGCCGAACTGCGGCCGCCCGCCGTCCTTGGTCACCAGGGCGGGCGTGCCGCCCGCCACCGGCACGCGGTAGATGCCGGGCTCCATTCCCCAGGCCGCGGTGCGCAGCTGGCCGCCGGTGGTGCGGCGGTAGACCACCTGCCTGCCGTCGGGGGTGAAGACCGGCTCGACGTAATGGCCGGGGCCGCCGCTCACCACCCGCCCCTCGCCGCCCGCGGCCGGCGCCACGCGCACGGTCCCCAGGCTGCGGTCGTTCCAGGTGGTGTAGACGATCGACCGGCCGTCGCGCGAGAACGACGGGTAGAGCTCGAAATCCTGCTCCTGGCGGGTCAGCCGGTGCGGCACGCCCTCCGGCAGGCCGCGCACCCAGAGCTTGCCCAGCGCCTCGTAGACCACCCGGTCGCCGCCCGGCGAGACGGTCACCCAGCGCAGCATCTTGACGTCGAAGCGCGGCGGCGCGACCTGGATGGGGAAGCGCACGGCCTGGGTGATCCGCCGCGTGGTGTGCACGTGGAAGGGGATCGTCCGCACCTGTCCGGTGGCGGCATCCAGCGAGCGGATCTTGCCGCCGGCCCAGAGCACCAGCGCGCGCGAGTCCGGCATCCAGGCCATGGCCGGGTAGACGCCGTGGATCGCCCAGGTCTCCTGCATGTCGCGGTCGAGCCCGTCCCACAGCGGCCAGGTCTCGCCGGAACGCAGGTCCAGGAGGTGCAGCACGCTCTTGCCGCGCACCCGCCGCACGAACGCCAGGAGCCTGCCGTCCGGCGACGGCGTCGGGCGCACCGCGCCGCCCGGCCCGCTCACCAGCGCCACGGTCTCTCCGGTCCTGAGGTCGAGCCGCTGGATGACGTAGATCTGGCCGTTGGGATCCTTGTTGTACTGGAAGATCGCGCCCGGCGTGGTGTCCTCGCTGTAGTAGAGGTAGCGCCCGTCGGGCGAGAAGGCCGGCTCGCCGGTGTCCTTCTGATCGGTGCGCTTCTTGGTCAGCTGCAGGCCGTCGCCGCCCGTGCGGTGATAGAGCCAGATCTCGCCGGCGCCGAGCGAGCGCGTGGCGGTGAAATGCTTGCGCCCCACCAGGAACTCGCCGTCCGGGCTCCAGGCCGGGCTGTTGAGCAGCCGGAACGTCTCCCTGGTCACCGCCCGCGGGTGGCTGCCGTCCCGGTCCATCAGCCAGAGGTTGTCGCCGCCGCCCTGGTCGCTGGTGAAGGCGATCGTCCTGCCGTCCGGGCTGTAGCGCGGCTGCATCTGCCACGCCACGTCATGGGTCAGCGCATGGGCCTCGCCGCCGCCGATCGGCAGGGTGTAGAGGTCGCCCAGCAGATCGAAGACGATCTCCCGGCCGTCGGGCGACACGTCGAGGCTGATCCAGGTCCCCTCGTCCACGTCGATGGCGACGTCCCCGGACGGGCCCGGCGGGTTGTCGACGTCCCACTTCTTCGCCTTCTGGTCGGCCTGCTCGGTCGGACCGGCCTGATCGGTCTGGCCGGCCTGATCGGCACTGCCGCCCTTTTCGCCCTTCTCCGCCCTCAGTCCCCTGCCCGCCCTGCTCGCCGCGTCGCCCTGGGCGTCGGAGCCGCCCTGGCGGCCGGCCGGCTTCGCCTCGGGCTCGGGCTGCGGCGCCGGCTGGGGCGGAGGCGGCGGTTGCGGTTGCGGTTGGGGCTGGGGCTGGGGCTGGGGCGCCGGCGGTGCCGCCGCCGGTGCGCCGCCCGCCATGGAGCCGGCGCCGCCCATCGGCAGCATCAGCGCCAGGAGGAGGGCAAGCAAAGCGATGACCGGCAGCACCGGCAGCGGGCGCAGCGCTCTCATCGAGCTCATGAGGTCTCCTTGTGAGCTGGCGGCAGGGCCGGCCGGCAGACTATGGACGGGAGGTGGAGCTGTCAAGCGCGCCGGCGGCGCCGACGGCGGAGCCGCTGCCGCCGGCGATGCCCAGGGCCCGCTCGAAGCCGCGGCGGCCGGCGGGCGTGACCTGGACCGCGCGGCTGGCCGGGGTGCGCTCGATCCAGCCCCGCACGAAGAAGGCGGCGAGCAGCGCGGCGCCCAGCGCGCCGGCGACGTGGGGCACCCGCTCGCTCCAGTCGAGGCAGGCCGGCGCGAAGGCGCGCCGCCGCTCGCGCGCCGCCGCCAGGTCGATGCCGAGCCCGGCGCCGAGCAGGCGCTCGCCGCCGGAGGTCACCGCGAAATGCCCCTCCTCGGCGCGCAGCGCCCCGCGCTCCAGGAGCGCGCCGGTGACCGCCACGCCCAGGCGCCCCGCGAGGTGGTCGTAGCAGGTGCGCGCGGCGCGCACGGCGCGGCCGATGCGCGCCTGCCGGTGGGTGCGCGGCGCCGCCTCCGGCGCCAGGACGGCCAGCGCCTCCATCGCCCGCACCACCTCCGGCCGCGCCAGGCGGTAGAGGCGGTGGCGCCCGGCGCGCCGCACGCCGACCAGGCCGGCATCCGCCAGCCGGGCCAGGTGCACGCTGGCGGTGGCCGGGGTGACCCCCGCCGTCAGCGCCAGCTCGCTCGCCGCGACGTCGCGCCCATCCGACAGCGCCATCAGCATGGCCACCCGCGCCGGATCGGCGAGCAGGGAGGCGATGGGCGCGATGGCGGCGTCTGCAAGCACACTTTGATGCTACCACAACTATGCCTGGTCTAAGCTGCCGCCCATGAGAGATCCTCGGCTGAACCGCCGCCAGGCCGCCGGCCTCATCGCCGCCGCGGGCGCGGCGGTGACGCTCGACCCCGCAACGCCGTTCCGCTTCCTCGCCCGGAGAGACCCCATGACCGTCACCTGCTTCATCCGCTACCAGATCGACCCGTTCCAGCGCGACGCCTTCCGCCAGTACGCCGCCAACTGGGGCCACATCATCCCGCGCTGCGGCGGCCACCTCATCGGCTATTTCCTGCCCCACGAGGGGACCAACGACGTGGCCTGGGCGCTGATCGCCTTCGACAGCCTGGCCTCCTACGAGACCTACCGGGCGCGGCTGCGCAGCGACCCCGAGGCGCGCGAGAACTTCGCCATGGCGCAGGGCAAGCGCTTCATCCTGCGCGAGGAGCGGACGTTCCTGGAGGCGGTCGAGGAGACGCGGCGGCTTGACGCTCCGCGCGTCCCGGGCAAAGAATGAGCGGTGATGAGCGAGACCCTGAGCGCGCGGCTGGCGCCGATCGTCCTGCCCGGCACGGAGAGCGAGGCCGTGCGCCTGGGCTCGCTCTGGGCCGATGGGCCGGCGGTGCTGGTCTTCCTGCGTCACTACGGCTGAGTGTTCTGCCGCGAGCAGGTGGCGCAGTTGCGCTCACACGAGCAGGAGCTCACCGGCAAGGGGGTCGCCCTGGCGGCGATCGGCCTCGGCGACATGGAGCACGCGCGGCGCTTTCGCCAGGAGACCGGCATCGGCTTCCCGCTGCTGGTCGATGAGCGGCGGGAGGCCTACCGGGCGGTCCGCCTGCGCACCGCGCCGATCACCCACCTGCTGCGCCGGGACAACGTGGCGGCGCGCAGGCAGGCGATGGCGGCCGGCCACCGGCAGCACGGCCTCGGCGCGCACCCGCTGCAGCTCGGCGGGGCCTTCGTCTTCGGCCCCGGCGACGTGGACCTCCTGGTCCACGTCAGCGAGACGTTCAGCGACCGCGCGACCGTGCCGGAGCTGCTCGCGGCGCTGCCATAGGTTGGCGGTCCCCGTCCGCCGACGCCAAGGGGCGGAAGGCGGCCGATGCGGGAGGGTCCTCCGCCCGCCGCGCTCCGCGGCCGGCGATCGGACGAGGGCTGAGGCCGGACGGGTCCGGCGATCCGACGATTCGACGTCCAACGATCCATCACGATCCAGGCCATGGCACGCGGTTGGGAAAGCAAGTCCGTCGAGTCGCAGATCGAGGACGCCGCCGCGCGCTCGGCCCAGGGGCAGGCGCTGACCGCCGCCGAGCGCGAGCGCCTGCGCAAGCGCCAAGGGCTGGAGCTGGCCCGGCTCCGCACCCGGAAGGAGCTGGAGACGACGCGCTCCGCGGCGCGCCGCACCGCCCTGGAGCGGGCGCTGGCGTTCCTCGACGAGGAGATCAGCAAGCTCTGACCGTCCCGCCCTCTCCCAGGTCGGTGCGCGCGAAGTCGTCCCCCGTCGCCAGCAGCGGCCGTCCCGCCAGGCGGGCCGTGGCATAGGCCAGGCAGTCGCCGAAGTTGAGCGCCGCCGGGTGACGCCCCTTGCCGAAGCGGCGGCTGGCCTCGGCGGCGCAGCGGTAATGCGGCTGGGCGAAGGGGAGGACGTCCACCTCGAGCTCGGCCATGAGCCGTTCGAGCAGGCTGCCCGCGACCGGCCCCAGGCGGTGGCCGAGGACGATGGCCGCCTCGGCCAGGGTGGGCGCGCCGATCGCCAGGTCGCCGGCGACGGCAATCCGGGCGAGCAGGGCCTCGGCGGCCGGCTCGCCGAGGACGAGGGCGACGACCGCCGAGGCGTCGAGGATCACACCCCCTCCTTTCCGTAGCCCAGGATGTCCTCCCTCTCCTGCTTGGTGACCGGGCGGCCGCGCTGATCGGCCGGCACCACCGGCCAGATCTCGTCGGCGAAGAAGCGGTGGAGGCGCTCGGCACGCGCCGGCGTGCCGGTCTCGCGCCGCAGGCGCTGGCGGCGTTCCGCGAGGGCGACGCGGATCGCCTCGGTCTTGCTCTCTCCGGTAATCATGGCTACCTCCGTGGCCAGGGCCTCGACCTCGTGGTTCTTGATGTTGAGGGCCAAGGGGTCCTCCTATCTGGAATGACGTAAAGCGGGATGCCGAAGAGCATCTCCAAGGCGTTTATACCACGGTGTACAGATTTACACCATGGAGCATCCTCGGTGGAGCGAGCGTGCCCCGGGCCCGGCCCTTTCGGGGGCCCTGGCTCGTGGAGGCCCCCCGCCCGCGGGCCCGCGGCGTTCAGGGACGCCGGGCGACGGCCAGCAGCGAGTCGCCGAGCCAGGGCGTGGCGACGACCCGGCCGATGCGGCGCAGCGGCTTGAGCACCGGGTTGCCCTCGCCGACGTTGCAGAAGTTCGAGATGGTGGTCACGGTCACCGGCGTGAGGCCGGCGGTGAGGAGGGAGCGGCGCAGCAGCCGCGCGGAGAACATGTGGACGTGGGTGGGATCGAGGTGGAAGGCCCAGCGGCGGCCGAGCAGCGGGCGCGCCAGGCTGCCCGCGTTGAGGGTGATGACGAAGAGCTTGCCGCCGTGCACGAGCGTGCGGTGGCACTCGGCCAGGGTGTCGGGATAGCGGTCGAGGTGCTCGATCACGTCGAGCATGGTGATGGCGTCGAAGTCGCGGTCGGCGAAGGGGAACCGGTCCTCGGCGCCGCCGGTGGCGATGGGCGCGGCGGTGCGCTGGCCGGCGGCGGCGACCGCCTGCGGCGAGCGTTCGAGGCCGAAGGGCTCGTAACCGGCCTGCTCGAGCGCCTCGAGGAAGAACCCGTAGCCCGATCCCACGTCCAGCACCCGGCCGTCGGCGACGCCATGGGCGCGCAGCAGGCGGATCAGGTACTGCAGGTACTTGCGCTTGCCGGGATGAAGCCGGAAGTACTCGCGATCGAAGTAGTCGTCGGGCTCGGGCGAGGCCGCCGGAAGGGAGCCGGCCGCCGCGCCCCCGGGAGGATCGGCCGCGGGCACCCGCGGATGCTAGCACGCGAAAAATCCTCTGAGCGCTGCCGAGGCGGAATGTCCTCTGAGCGCTGCCGGGGCGGAAGTCCTCTGACGGCTGCCAAGCGAGGCCGCCGTCACCGCCCTGGCGGCTCAGGGAGCCTCCCCGGCCCGGCCAGGCGCGCCCGCAGCCGCAGGGCGGCGGCGTTGGCGGGATCGACGGCGAGGGTGCGCTGGTTGAGCTGCCGCGCCCCCGCCAGGTCGCCCAGGCGCAGGCGCAGCAGGGCGCTGTTGTGCAGCGCCTGCACGCTCCGCGGGTTGAGCTCCAGGGCGCGCGCCAGGCGCGGCGCCGCCTCCTCCGGGCGGCCGAGCGCCAGGTAGACGCCGCCGAGGTTGCTCTGCGCATCGTCGGACGCCGGCTCCAGCTCGGCCGCGCGCCGGTAGCAGCGCAGCGCCTCCGGCCAGTCGCGCCGCCGCGCCGCGAGGTTGCCGAGGTCGAGCCAGGCCAGGAAATCGCGCGGCGACACGGCGAGCGTCGCCGCGTACTCGCGCCGCGCCTCCTCCGGCTCGCCCCGCTCCTCGGCCAGCCGCGCCAGGTTGAAGTGCACCAGGTCGAGCCGCGGCTCGTAGCCGGCCAGCCGCGGCAGCACCAGCGCCGCGGCGACGGCCAGGGCCAGGGCGGCGCGGAGCAGCCCTGTCGCCGCCGGCAACTCACCGCCGTAGGACCGCAGCGCCTGGACGGCGCCGTTCTCGGACCGCAGCGCCTGGACGGCGCCGTTGTCGGATGGCGGCGCCGAGACAGCGCCGCTTGGGGAGGCCAGGGCCTCCCCCTCCTCCGCCTGGCGGGGCAGCAGCGCGGCCACCGGCAGCGCCGCGAGCAGCAGCAGCGCCGGCACCACCGGCAGGCGGTAGCGGGCGAAGAGGAAGAACACCACGGTCGAGGCCATCCACCCGGCGGCGAAGACGAGCGGCGGCACATGGCGGCGGGCGAGGTTGGCTGGCAGCCGGCCGGGCGGACCGGCCGCGGGCGGCCCCGGCAGACCGCTCGGCCGCCGCCGCGCTCGATCGCCCAGGAGCAGCCAGGCCAGGCCCAGCGCCGCCAGCAGCGTCACGCCGCCGAACTCGAGCAGCGGCAGGCGGTAGACCGGCGACTGGCGGCGGATCTGGTAGTAGTCCACCGCGTCGGGCCACTCGTACCAGCTCCAGAAGAGGCCGATCTTGCGCACCAGGAGGCGCAGGAAATCGCCGGGATGCGCGCCGGCCCAGGCGAGCCCCTGGCCGAGCCAGTAGCGCGACACCTCGGCCGGCGACAGCGTCCTTCCCATCCGCTCCTCCGCGATCCGCACCGGCTCGCGCCGCTCCAGCTCGGGCACCTGTTTGCCGGGCACGATCGGGCGATAGGTGCCGTCGGCCTGGGGGTTGTTGCCGATGTAGAAGTTGGTGCCCCCCTGGAAGGTCGTGGGCAGGAGGTCGCCGCCCACCAGGGCATTGCGCAACGCCACCGGCGCCAGCACCAGGGCGACCCCGGCGGCCAGCGCAACCGCGCGCTGGAGGGCGCGCGATCTTCCGGAGGGGCGCGGGTGGCGGGAGGGGCCGCGCCCCTCGGCCCGCCAGGCGAGGGGCACCAGCAGCGGCGCCACCAGCAGCGCATTCTCGCGCAGCAGCGCCAGCACGCCGAGCAGGACGCCGGACACAAACCACCCCCGAGGGTTGCCTCCGTTGCCATCTCCGATGCGTGCATCCGCTGCCGCCGCGGGCGCCGTCCCGCCGGCCGCGGCACGGGCCCCGGCAACCGGGCCGCCGGCTGCGGCCGAGACATCCGCCGCCGCAGCCTCGCCGGCCGCTCCGCCTCCTCCTGCCCTCCCGCCGGCCGCTCCGCCTCCTCCTGCCCTCCCGCCGGCCGCTCCGCCTCCTCGCGCCCTCCCGCCGGCCGCCTCCTCCTCCGCCTCGCTTCCGCACCACGCCGCCGCCAGCGCCCAGAGCAGGAACGCGGCGACGCTCGCGGCGAGCGACTCCTTGAGCAGCTGCACGTCGTAGAAGAGGAACGGGCCGTACACCGCCGCGAGCGCCGCCGCCGCCAGCCCGGCGCGCTCCCCGGCGGTCAGCCGGGCGGCGCGGTAGAGGGCGTAGCAACCCGCCACGCCGAACCCGATCTGCAACAGGTACACGGCGTCCAGGCGGTGCCCGAACAGCCGGTAGACGGCGGCGAGCAGATAGGGGTAGAGCGGCGCCTGGAAGAAGACGCCGTGGCCCAGCCAGTCGCCGCCCGCGATCTCCCGCGCCCAGCGGTCGTACTCCTGGCTGTCCATCACCAGCTGCGCGACGAACGGCGCCCGCCGCACCGCCGCCCAGTGCGCCAAGCGCAGCGCCAGCGCCACCCCCAGCACCGCGGCGACCGCCAGCGCCCAGAG
>JASLEW010000950.1:0-2500 GCA_030150965.1 Thermoanaerobaculia bacterium
GACCGGGGACGGTCCCGCGGCGGGGGCCGCGGCGGGCGATGCCGGCGCCGCGGAGAGCGTCTGCGGCGAGGGCGGGGTGGTGGTGGCCGCCACGCCGCTCGGCCGGATCGGCATGTCGATCTGCTACGACCTGCGCTTCGCCGAGCTCTACCGGCGCCTCGCCGACCTGGGGGCGGAGCTGCTCACCGTGCCCTCGGCTTTCACCCTGGCCACCGGCAAGGACCACTGGGAGCCGCTGCTGCGCGCCCGCGCCATCGAGAACCAGTGCTACGTCCTGGCGCCGGCGCAGCACGGCGCGCACGACGACGGCGGGCTGCGGGAGAGCTACGGCCACGCGATGATCGTCGATCCCTGGGGCCTGGTGGTGGCGGCGGCCTCGGACGGCCCCGGCTTCGCGCTGGCCGAGATCGACCTCGCCCGGGTGGAGCGGGTGCGCCAGGCGATCCCGGTGCGGCGGCACCGCCGGCTCTGACCGGGCGCGTGTCGGGGCAGCCGCGCAATCGGTGAGGCGTGAACCAGGCGGAATTCGGCGCCGCCGCCCGGGGTTGAGATGAGAATGGGTACCGAGCGCCGCTCCTCCTCCGCTGCCTCCGCTGCCTCCGCTGCCGCCCTTGCCGCCGCTTCCGCTGCCGCCACTTCCTCCGGTCCCTCAGGCTCTGCTCCCGCTGACGCCACTTCCTCCATTCCCTCGAGCTCCGCTCCCGCTGTTGCCATTTCCTCCAGTCCCGCGAGCTCCGCTCCCGCTGCCGCGAACTCATCGAGCCCCTCGCGCCTCTCGAGCCCCTCCCGTCTCTCCAACGGCGCCATGTCCCTCGCCGCCTTCCATCCCGCCGTCGCCGGCTGGTTCGCCGGCCGTTTCGGCGCGCCCACCGAGCCACAGGAGCGCGCCTGGCCGTCGATCGCGGCCGGCCGCGACACGCTGATCGCGGCGCCCACCGGCTCGGGCAAGACGCTGGCGGCGTTTCTCGCGGCCATCGACGGCCTGGTGAGGGAGGCGCTGGCCGGGGAGCTGACCGACGAGACGCGGGTGGTCTACGTCTCGCCGCTCAAGGCGCTGTCGAACGACGTGCAGCGCAACCTCGAGGAGCCGCTCGCCGGCATCCGCGCCGAGCTCGCGGCGCGCGGGCTGCCCGACGCGCCGATCCGCACCCTGGTGCGCACCGGCGACACGCCGGCCCACCTGCGGGCGGCGATGACGAAAAAGCCGCCGCACATCCTGGTGACCACCCCCGAGTCGCTGTTCATCCTCCTGGCGAGCGAGGGGGGGCGGCGGATGCTCGGCACCGCGCGCACGGTGATCGTCGACGAGATCCACGCCGTGGCGGGGAGCAAGCGCGGGTCGCACCTCGCGCTGTCGCTGGCGCGGCTGGAGGCATTGTGCGCCGGCCGCCCGGCCCCGGGCGAGGGTGCGCTCGACGCGCCGTGCTCTGTCCGGCCGGCCCCGGGCGGGGGCGACGTTGCCGGCGGCGGAGAGCCCGGCTCCCCTGGCGCCTCCGAGAGGGCTGACGCTCCTGGTAAGGGCGCCGCCAGCGCCTCCGGCGCCCGGAGTGACGATGGCGCCACCTGCCGGCGCCCGGCGCTCGTCGCCGCCGGCCGCCGGCGCCGCCTGGTGCGCATCGGCCTCTCCGCCACGCAGCGGCCGATCGACGAGGTGGCGCGGCTGCTGGTCGGCGCGCAGCTGCCCGCGGCCGGTGCCGCGGCACCCCAGGGCGGGTGCGGGACGGAAGCCAGCGTCCCTGGCGGCCAGAGCGATGGCGGCCTCGCGCCGGGCTGCGTCATCGTGGACGCCGGGCACCGGCGGGCGCTCGACCTCGGCATCGAGGTGCCGTCCTCGCCGCTCGAAGCGGTGATGGCGGCGGAGGTGTGGGCCGAGGTCTACGACCGCCTGGCGGCGCTGATCGCCGCCCACCGCACCACGCTGGTCTTCGTCAACACGCGGCGCCTCGCCGAGCGGGCCACCCGTCACCTGGAGGAGCGGCTGGGCGAGGGGAGGGTGGCGTCGCACCACGGCAGCATGTCGCGCGAGCAGCGGCTGCGCTGCGAGCAGCGGCTCAAGGACGGCGAGCTGTCCGCCCTGGTGGCCACCTCGTCGCTGGAGCTGGGCATCGACATCGGCAGCGTCGATCTGGTCTGCCAGCTCGCCTCGACGCGCTCGATCGCCGCCTTCCTGCAGCGGGTCGGCCGGGCCGGGCACCGGCTGGCGGCGGTGCCCAAGGGGCGCATCTTCCCCACCAGCCGCGACGAGCTGGTCGAGACCGCGGCGCTGCTCGACGCGGTGCGGCGCGGGGAGCTGGACCGCCTCGTCATGCCGCGGGCGCCGCTCGACATCCTGGCGCAGCACATCGTGGCGGCGGTGGCGGCGGAGGAGTGGCGCGAGGACGACCTCTTCGCCCTGGTGCGCACCGCCCACCCCTACCGCGAGCTGCCGCGGACCGACTTCGACGAGGTGGTGACGATGCTCGCCGCCGGCTTCACCACGCGCCGCGGGCGGCGCGGCGCC
>JASLEW010000042.1 GCA_030150965.1 Thermoanaerobaculia bacterium
CTCCCGATTCCGACCACATCAGCGAGGACTTGCGGCGGGCCAGCCTCGTGCTCATGCCCTCCCGCACCGAAGGATTCGGCCTGGTCGGCTGGGAGGCAATCGCCGCCGGCACCCCCGTCCTGATCAGCGATCGCAGTGGGCTGGGAGAGCTGCTCCGCGAGTATCTGCGGCCTGAGGAGGTACCGAGCTATGTCGTCCGCACGACTGACAATCTCGCAGCGGACGTCCCGGAGTGGTCGCGGGCAATCGAGGGCGTGCTGCGGGATCGCGGCAGCGCCTTTCATCGCATACACGACTTGCGTGCTCGTCTCGCCCTTGAGCTGAGCTGGGAACAGGCCGTGGATAAGCTGGTCAATGAGCTGCGGAGCATCGGTGTTGGCGGAACGTGATGCGCGATGTCAACTGATGGCCGACACCTACGACGACGTGAACTTCATTTCCTTCCTGCGGGGCGAGTGGCCACGGAAGTAGACCTGCGTTCGCCGTCGAAGCTCACCGTTGGATTGGAGAGACCGCGAGGCGACCGGGCGCACGGCGCGTTCTGCTGTGTCAGAATCTTCGCCATGCCTCCACGCGCGAGCTGCCTGCGGCTGATCCGGGCGCCGGGCCGCCATGGCCGGAGCCGGCCATGACGCCGGGCCACGCCGCCGGCGCTCACCGGATCAAGGAGCTCGAGGAGCGCGGGTGGGCTCAGCTCGATCGCGGGGAGCACCAGCCGGCCATCCGGACCTTCGCCGAGGTCTTCGCGCGCGATCCCGACAACCTCGCCGCCTTTCAGGGCACCATCGCGGCCCACCGGCTGGAGCGCGATTTCCCCGCCGCCGAGGCGCTCCTCGAAAGGGCACGAGCGGTTCATCCCCAGGCGCCGGGCATCCTGGGCGAGCGGGCCTGGCTGGCGCTCGCCCAGAAGCGGATTCCCGAGGCCATCGGCGCCTTCCGCGAGCTGCTCGCGCTCAAGCGCGACGACGACAATCTGTTCATCACCCTGCTCGGGCTGCTGCGCACGGAGGGCCGCTACGACGAGGCCGACGCCCTCCTCGCCGAGGCGTCCAAGCTTTTTCCCGGCAGCGAGGGGCTGGCCAACGAACGCGGCTGGCTGGCCTTCTACCAGCGCCACTACGACGAGGCGTGGGCGGCCTTCACCGCGACGCTGCGCCACAACCGCCGGAGCGAGTCCGCCCTCCAGGGCCGCATCGCGTGCCGGCGGCTCGAAGGCTGCTACGACGAGGCGTTGAAGCTGGCCGCAGAGGCGCTGGCCGAAAGGCCTGATAGCCCCGGTCTCCACAGCGAGCGCGCCTGGATCCACTTCGCGCAGGCGGCCTACAAGAAGGCGGAGGAGGACTTCCGGCGCGCGCTGGCGCTCAGCCCGCGCGAACCGGCGAGCTACATCAACGTCGTCTGGGCGTTCATCCGCCAGGAGAACGAGGAGGCTTACAGCCAGGCCGCGGAGCTCTGCCGCCAGGCGCTGGAGATCGATCCCAAGCTGGCCGACGCCTTCGGCTGCCTGGGCATCATCGCCTTCAAGCGGGGATCGGTGCTCGCGGCCGAAGGCTACCTGAAGCGCTCGGTGCGAGTGGATCCCAGGCGCGGTTTCCACGCCGACCTGGGGGCGCTCTACACCTCCATGGGCTGCTATGACGACGCGGAGGCGGCGCTCCTCGCGGCGGTGGCGAAAAACCGTGAGGACGCCTATGCCTTCGTCGAGCTCGGCAACCTCCACCTGCGGACCGGGCGCCTCGAGAGCGCGGTGCGGCAGTACCGGCGGGCGGCGGCGCTCGACCCGCGCAGCCCGGATGCCTGGAAGGGGCTGGCGATCGCGCTGACCGAGCGCAACGACCTGGACGAGGCCGAGTCCGTCCTGCGCCAGGCCATCCACCGCCTGGACGGGCCATGTCGCTGGTCCCTGCACCTCCAGCTCGCCCGCCTGCTGAGCCGGCAGGCCGACGACGCCGACAACGAGCGGCTTTACCAGGAAGCGCTCGAGGAGGTCCGGTGCGCCATCCGCCTGCGCCCCGGTCATGCAGAGCCCCACTTTCAGGCGGGGCTGGTGCGCTGGAAGCTCGACGACCTGGCGGGTGCGCGCACCAGCTTCAGGCGCTGTCTGCAAGCCGATCCGCAGCACCTTGCGGCCCAGGTCAACGAGGCCCGGTTGCGGGAGCTCCTGAAGGACCGCCGGCATTCGCGTATCAGCCGGGCCGCCAGCCTGTCGCTGGCGGCGCTGGTGCTCGTTCAGCTGGTGGTGGTCTGGGTGCTCCACGTCTGGACCGACAAGGTCTCGAACTCGATGATCACCGCGCTGGTGCCCATTCTCTTCGGCCTGCTGGTCGTGGCCGTGGCGCTCCCGTGGTTGAGCCGCCTCAAGATGACCGGCCTCGAGGCCGAGCTGAGCGAGCCGCAGGCCAAGGACACCGTCGCCGCGGGGCCGAAGGGCGCGGTGCTCTCCGGTGGGGCCGGCGGACCCGGCGGCCACTGAGCGGGGCCCGCCCGGCCCAGGTCACCCGCCCGCCCCTGGTCACAGGCCGAGCAGGCGCTCGGCGTTGCCGTGCGCGATGCGCTCGCGGTCTGCCGGGCTCACCGGCAGGCGGTCCAGGAACGTCCTGGCCTGGGACATCGAGGCGTAGGGGTGGTCGGTGGAGAAGAGGATCCGGTCGGCTCCGACCTCGAGCAGGAGGCTGAGGAAGGCCGAGGTGAAGTTGAAGCCGCTGAACGTGTAGTGGACGTTCTCCCGCAGGTAGGCGCCGAGCGGCCGGGCCAGCCTGGTGACCCTCCGCGTCATGACGGCGTCCAGCCTGGGCAACATGAAAGGGAGGCCCTCTCCCATGTGCCCGATCATGAGCTGGAGCTTGGGGAACCGGTCCAGGGCGCCGCCCAGCGCCAGGCGGATCACGTGCACCGCGGTCTCGATGTGCCAGCCCCAACCGGGTCCGGCGAGGAGGTTGCCGACGGCCTGCGGGAAGCCGCCGTAGGAGGCATCGATCACCGGTTGCGGCGGCGGGGTGGGGTGAAGGTAGATCGGTACGCCGAGCGCCTCGGCACGCTCCAGGATGGGCCAGAAGAACGGGTCGTCGAGATACCTGCCCCGGACGTGGCCGTTGATCACCGCGCCCTTGAAGCCGTGGTCGCGGACGGCGCGCGTCAGCTCGGCCGCGGCGGCGCCGGGCGCCGCGGTGGGCAGGGCCGCGAAGCCGGCGAAGCGGTCGGGGTGGCGGGCCACCGCCGCGGCGAGGAAATCGTTCGCTTCCCGCGCCAGCGCCTCCGCCGCCGCGGCCTCCAGCTGCTCGGTCCCCGGAGAGGTGAGCGAGAGCACCTGCACGTCGATGCCCGCCGCGTCCATCGCCGCGATCCGCTGGTCGCCGACGTCGCAGAGCGGCTCGAGCACGCCGGCGATGGGGTTTCCCGGGGACGCCGCCTGCTGCCGGAGGTTCTGCCCCGGACCGTCGAGGAACGCGGGGCTCGCGAAGTGCTCTTCGAGGGTGATGGTCCGCATCTCATCCGAGGATAGCTCAGGTGTGCGCCAGTGCGGTGCCGCGGGTCCGCGGTGCGCCGCGGATACGGGCGACGGCCGGCCGGCCGAGACTGGTGCAAGGTGCGCCGGGCCGGCCGGCCTTCGCCGGGTATCCGCCTCCTCTCCCTTGCCCTCTGCTGCCTGCTGCGGTGGCGAGGCGGCTCCAGGCAAGGCGGCAGGGGAGGGGAGGTCTAGGTTGGCGGGCAGACCTTGACGCAGGAGGTCACGAGGCACCCCGTGCAGGAACCGACCCGGCAGGTGGGCAGGTTGCTCGCCACGCCGCCGCCGGCGTGCCGGAGGCCCTGCTCGGTGAGATGGTGGAGCGTCTCGCGGCTGAGATTCAGCTTCTTGACCTGGCGCATCGTGTCCTCCTCGCGGTTGAAGGTGCTCGGCACCCAATCATTGGGGTGCGCGTCGAGCGGTCGCAGGAGCCACAGGAGGAGCCTGGGAACGGCCGGCCCTGCAGGGAGGGACGGCGCCGCTCGGCGCCTGCCGATCGCTTGAGCTGGTGCGAGGGTTCGGGTATCTTCGGGGGCATTGAAACCAGCGCACCGCTCGGCCGGCCCGAGGGATGACCAACATGCCAGCAGCCCTTGCTCCAGGCGTCCCGGGCGTCCCGGGCGCGCCGACGCCGTTCGACGCCCAGGCCGCGGATTTCGACGCCCGGGTGGGCCTGCCGGACGAGGTCTGCCGCGCCGTCGCCGCGGCGGCGCTCGACCTGGGGGCCTGCGGCGCCGGCGACCGCGTGGTGGAGATCGGCGCCGGCACCGGGTTGATCGGCCGCTGGATCGCCGCCCACCCGCTGCGCCCGCGCTACCTCGGCCTCGACGTGTCGCGGGGCATGCTCGAGCGCTTCCGGCGGCGGTCGGGAGCGGCCGGTGCGGCGCTGCTGCAGGCGGATGCGGCCCGCGGTTGGCCGTTCCCCGACGGATGCGTGCGCCTGGTGTTCGGCTCGCGCGCGCTGCATCTGATGGACGCCGAGCACGCCGCCGCCGAGGCGTTGCGGGTGGGCGGAGCCGGCTCCGCCTGCATCGTGGGCTGGGTGGAGCGCCAGGCGGAGAGCGTCCAGGGGCGGCTCGCGCGGGAGATGCGGCGGCGCGTCGCGGCGCGCGGCTTCGCCCCGCGGACGGCGGGCGCCGGCGCGCTGCTCGCCGCCAGCCGGCAGCGCGGGGCGGTGGAGCTGCCCCGGCGGGTGGTGGCGAGCTGGCGGGCCGATCAGTCGCCGCGGCGCTCGCTGGCCGCGTGGCGGGCCAAGCCGGGGCTCGGCGGGATCGTGCTGCCGCCGGGCATGCAGGAGGAGATCCTGGCGGAGCTCGAAACCTGGGCGCGCGAATCGCTGGGCGACCTCGACCGGGTGACCGGCTCCGAGGAGTCCTATGTGCTCCGCGGGGTCCGCTGGCCGGACGCCGCCGGCGGGAGGTGACGGATGGACGACGGGCTGCTGAGCGAGCTGGGGCAGGCGCTGGTCGAAGGCACGCTCAGCGACGGGGAGCTGCTGGCGAGGACCGCCGGCCCGGAGCCGTTCGTCATCCTGCCCGCGGCCAACGTCATCAAGATCGGCGGCCAGAGCTTCATCGACCGCGGGCGGGCGGCGGTGTTCCCGCTGCTCGACGAGGTGGTGCGCAACCTCGGCCGGCACCAGATGATCCTGGGCACCGGCGCTGGCACGCGCGCCCGCCACGCCTACGCCGTCGGCCTCGATCTCGGCATGCCGACCGGAGTGCTCTCGGTGCTCGGCACCTTCGTGAGCATGCAGAACGCCCGCATGCTCAACTATCTGCTCGCCAAGCACGGGATCCCGTTCATCGAGCCGGCGCAGTTCGCCCAGCTGCCGCTCTACCTGGCGGAGCGCGGGGCGGCGATCTTCTTCGGCATGCCGCCCTACATCTACTGGCAGCAGAACCCCGCCGTGGGACGGATCCCGCCGCACCGCACCGACACCGGGAGCTACCTGGTGAGCGAGGTGCTGGGCACGCGCTCGATGATCTATGTGAAGGACGTCGACGGCCTGTACACGGCGGACCCGAAGAAGGACCGCGGCGCGCGGCTGATCCCGCGCGCCACGGTGGCCGAGCTGCGGGAGCTGGATCTCCAGGACGTGGTGGTCGAGCGCGCCGTGCTGGAGATGCTGCCGCACGCCGTGCACCGGCGCTCCATCCAGGTGATCAACGGCCTGGTGCCGGGCAACCTCACGCGCGCTCTCGAGGGCGAGCCGGTGGGCACCGTGATCACCGCCGACTGATCCGCCCGGGAGCCCTCTCCCACGCCCGCCGCAACGGGACCCGCAGCGAGGAGATCGATCGTGCCGAACGACGAACCAGGCGCCAAGCCGCGCCACCACGTCCAGTCCTGGCTGATGCGCGAAAGCCTGCTCGACAGGTCGGTCGAGCGCGCCACCGAGGGCGCCGCCGTCCGCATGCTGCCCGAGGCGCACGTGATCAAGATCGGCGGCCGCTCGATCCTCGACGCCGGCCGGCCGGTGGTCTTTCCGCTGGTCGAGGTGCTGGTCGACTGCCTCAAGCGCTGGAAGCTGATCCTGGGCACCGGCGGCGGCGTGCGCACCCGCCACGTCTTCGCCATCGGCCTCGACCTCGGGCTGCCGACCGGCGTGCTGGCGCAGCTCGCCCAGGCCGACGCCCTGGCCAACGCCCATCTGCTGGGGACGCTGCTGGCCCCGCAAGGCGTCGTCGCCATCCCGCCGGAGATCTTCGGCCATCTCCTGCCGCTCTTCCTGCACAGCGCGCCGGGAGTGATCTTCAGCAGCGTTCCGCCCTACTCGCTGTGGGAGCACCCGCCGGGCGTCGGCCGCATCCCGCCGCACCGCACCGATGCCGGCGCGTTCCTGCTCGCCGAGTGCTTCGGCTGCAGGAGCCTGACGCTGGTCAAGGACGTGGACGGCCTGTACGACGCCGATCCCAAGCTGGATCCCGCCGCCCGCCTCATCCCCGAGATCGGCGTCGCCGAGCTGCGGCAGCGGGGCCTGCGCACGCTGCCCTTCGAGCCGGTGCTGCTGGACCTCCTGGCCAACGCCCGGCTGCTCGACCGCTTCCAGATCGTCAACGGGCGCGACCCCGGCCGCCTCCGCGCCGCCCTGGAAGGGCAGCACGTCGGCACGATCGTCCACCGCTGAGCGGCCGGGCGCCGGCGCGGCGAGCGCCGCCGGGCCTTGAGCCGGCATCGTCCCGGGAAAACGCCCGGCGCCGTGACGCGGCGCGCCACGGTGTCGAGCTGCCGCGCCCGGTGTTGACGCTCGCGCGTATCCCGTGATACTCGGGAGCTGAAATTCGCGTTCCCAGCTGAGTCGCATGCACCGCTGCGGCGGGGCGCCGCGGAGGTGCCGGGCGGCGGCGGCAATAGGGGGAGGTCCCATGAGAGATCGAGGAACTTCACGCGGTGGGCTCCGGCCCGCCATCCTGCTCCTGGCGGCGACGGCGGTGATGGCCGCGACGGGCGTGGCGCGGGCGCAGACTTCCATCACCTGCCCGCAGATCGTCCCCACCGAGCTGAAGGAGCCGCCGGTGATCCCGGCGGTCGGCGGCAGGATCGACACCACGTTCCGGATTCAGCTCCAGCAGCTGTGCGTGCCGCAGGCGCAGTCGGACGGCACGGTCAAGAACGTGCCGATGGAGCTGCGGACCTATGTCTACCCGGACCCTGACAAGCCAGGCCAGTGGCGCTCGGGCTTCCCCGGGCCGACGCTCAAGCTGCGCAAGCCGTCCACGCCCACCGGCCGCGGCGACAGCCTGGCGATCAACCTGGTCAACGAGCTGCCGCCCGACGGCGGCCACACCTGCGACTCCGCCTGCCCGGCATCGACGGTCTGCCCCGACCGGTCGAAGCTGCCGGACCCCACGAAATGCGGCACGTCGCTCGATCCGCTCTGCTGCTGCTGGGTCAACGTCAATCAGACCTACCCGGACTGCTTCCACGGCGACAACACGACCAACCTGCATTTCCACGGCAGCCACGTGTCGCCGCAGCCGCCGCAGGATTACGTGCTGCTGGAGCTGGCGCCCAGGGCCACGGCCGCCGCGGCTCTCCATCCGATGAATCCGCGCGGCAGCGCCGTGGCCGGCGAGTACCAGTACCGGGTGGATCCGCTGCCCTACACCCAGCCCGACGGCACGCATTGGTACCATCCGCACAAGCACGGATCGGTCGGCCTGCAGGTGGCCAACGGCATGGCCGGCACGCTGCTCATCGAGGGACCGTTCGACGACTGGCTGCGCGGCTACTACGACAACAAGCTGGTCGAAAAGCTCCTGGTGATCCAGCAGATCTCCCAGAACACCAATCTTTATAATGCCAAGGCGGCGCCGCCGCCGCTGCTGATCAACGGTCAGGTCTCGCCCACGGTCACCATGCGGCCGGGCGAGGTGCAGCGCTGGCGCTTCGTCAACGCCACGATGCAGGCGTCGGCGCAGGTGTCGCTGCAGTTCCCGGCCAACGTCCAGGTGCGGCAGATCGCCATGGACGGCATCCAGTTCTCGCCGCAGAACTACGCCGGCCAGCCGCTGTTCATCCCCACCTATCCCAACGTGTTCAAGATCTCGCCCGGCAACCGCGTCGACTTCCTGGTGCAGGCGCCGGCAGCGGCGGGAAGCTTCACCGTGCGCCAGCGGGTCTTCGGCAACGTCGCCGAGCGCACCGAGCGCCAGCTCCGGCTGCGCGCCCGGGCGGTGACCGCGTTGGCGGCACCCGAGAGCCAGCTGCTGGCCGCCGCCGAGCAGACCGGCACCTCGCCGATCTTCACCCTGGTGGTCGCGGCGGAGCCGCCGGCGGGCGGCAAGAACCGTGCGGCGGTGGCGCAGGGTTTCCCGCCGGCGTCGCAATGGCCGCCGCTGCCCCCCTACCTGCGCGACATCACTCCCGGCGAGATCGTGCCGCCGGCGGTGGTCGAGGACTTCCAGATGAGCTCGGGCCCGGGCAATCCGGCGACGATCTTCACCATCAACGGCATTCAGTACGACAACCGGTGCGTGAACGTGACCACGGCGGTCGACACCGCCCGCGAATGGACGGTCTACAACAGCAGTCCGCTGCTGCATCCGTTCCACGTCCATACCAATCCGTTCCAGCTGATGGAGCAGGGAACGGTGATCGGCGGCAAGCCGGTGGCGTTCGTCAAGTACGCCTCGCCAGTGTGGCAGGACACGGTCGCCCTGCCGGTGGTCAACAGCTCGTGGGACGTCTCGGCCGGTCCGCTCTACAACAACGCCGACGCCCAGGCGAAGTGCCCCGGCGTCTGCAAGGCGGCGAGCGGCGGCACCTGGAGCGGCCAGTGGGCGACCACCGTGCCGGGGGTGAACTCGGTGTGCGGTTGCAAGTACACCGGCAACGGTTACGTGAAGCTCCGCCACCGCTACACCGAGTTCACCGGCGAGTACGTGCTGCACTGTCACTTCCTCGGCCACGAGGACCGCGGCATGATGTTCGGCGTGCAGACCGTCTGCCGCAACAACCCCTCGTCGTTCGGCAAGGCGCGCACCGGCGGCCAGCCGGAGTGCGTGGCCGGCAACTACATCCCGGCGGCGCCGCAGTGCCCGGTCACCGCGCACGCGGCCGGCGCCGGGCCGCTGGGCGGAGACGAGGCGGCGGGGATCCTGGCGGTCAGCGAAGGCGGCGGGGAGGTCGAGGCGCTGGTGACGGACGGGGACTTCCTCGACGACGGGCCGCCGGACGGGCCGTTCTAGCCGCCGGCGTGATCGAGAGCCGGCGCCCTGGAAGCCCAGGGCGCCGGCCCCGCCCGTCTCCCCGCAGGCGTCGGCAGCGCCGGCCCGTTGACCATCCTGGCGGCCTCCGGCTCTATCCCGAGAACCACCTGATGCCGGACGGGCGCATCTATCTGACCCGTCAGCCGTGGCCGCGGCTGGCCGCGGCTGGCCGTGGCGCACCACGCGGCGCTGACGGCGGTGGAGCGGCCGGCTGCCGCCGGGAGCCGCGGTGCCGCTCAGGCCCCGGGGCGCCTCAGCAGCCCTCGCTCCAGCACGTGCCCGAGCAGCAGATGAAGATGTGGTGGCTGACGCAGCCCGAGACCACGCACGCGCCGGCCGGCCGCTCCCGTGCCGAGGCCAGGAGCGCCAGGACGACCAGGACGGCGAGCGCGGACAGCTTTCGTATCTTGCTCATTGCACTCTCCTTATTGCGTTTCACCGCGAGACCGGCGGGCGGGGCCGGTTGTCCCGCATCCCGCGCCTGCCGGTACTCATATAGTGTTGGGCAGGCTATGGAGTGGGTCGGCACGCGGGAGATTCTGCTCCGGGCAGATCCGGCAGCGGGCTGCAACCTGCCGGACGCGGCCTGCCGCCGATCAAGAGCGTCGCGATTGCGAATCGAGCCGAAGGACTTCCTGGCCAGAGCCGTTCCCGAGGTGGTGCCCCAGGCGCTCGCGAGCGCCGGCCGGCGGCGCCGCGAGGCCCGGCGATGAGCGAGGCCCCGGCCCGCGGCCCCATCCAGGACGCGATGGGCGAGTGCCTGGCCCGCCACCGCGGCCGCCCGGCGCTGGCCGGCTCGGCCACGGCGCTCTCCTACGAGGAGCTCGGCGCGCGGATCGCGGATGCCGCCCGGACGCTGCGCGGCGCGCTGCGGGCGGGGAGCGGGCAGGCCGGCGGGACGGCGGACGCGCCGCGCCACGTCGGGTTCTGGATGGGCAACGGGCCCGCCTACGTGATCCTGTATTTCGCCGCGCTCCATGGCGGCGACCTGCCGCTGCTGCTCGACGCCAACTTCAATACCGGCGAGATCGCATCGATCCGCGGCGACTGCGGCCTGGACGCGCTGATCTGCGAGCCGAGGAAGGCCGCCGCTCTCGCGCTCCCCGGCCTGGGCGAGGCGGTGCCGTGGGCGGACGACGCGGACGACGCCGTCATCCTGCCGCTCCACCGCCAGGGTGACGCGCCGGCGGCGCGGCCCCGCCCGGCGACGCAGGTCTGCCGCTTCACCTCCGGCACGACCGGGCGGCCGAAATGCCTGGAGTTCAGCGGCGAGGCGGTGGTCGCGGCGGCGCGCAACTGGGTGCTGGGCACGGGCATGAAGGCCACCGACCGGACGCTCTGCCTGGCCGCCCTGTCGAACGGGCTGGCGTTCAACACCTCGCTGCTCTCGACCTTCCTGGCCGGCGGCGAGCTGCACTTCCTGGAGGGGACGCCGCTGACGCGGCCGGTGGCGCGGCGGATCGCGGCGTGCGGCATCACCCGGCTGGTGGCCTTCCCGGCGCTGTACCGCAACTTCGTCGCGCCCGGCGGCCCGGAGCCGCAGACGATGGCGAGCCTGAGCCACGCCATCTCGGCCGGCGCCCCGCTGTGGCCCGACGTGCGCGAGGAGTTCCGCGCCCGCTTCGGGCTCGACATCTCCGATTACTACGGGATCGCCGAGACCGGACCCTGCACCTTCGAGCGCAGCGCCGTGCACCACACCGGTCTGGGCGAGCCGCTGCCCGGCGTCGAGCTGCGGATCGCCCACGGGGCGGACGACCGGACGGCGCCGGCCGAGGCCGCGGACGGCCCGGCCGCCGCGGGGGCCGAGGAGAGCGGCGAGGTGCTGGTGCGCACCTCGTCGATGGCGAGCGGCTATCTCAACTTTCCCGGGCTCTTCGAAAGCCGTGTCGATGCCGCCGGCTTCTATCATTCGGGCGACCGCGGGCGGATCGTCGACGGGCGGCTCCATCTCACCGGGCGGACCGCGGATCACATCAACGTCGCCGGCCGCAAGATCGATCCGACGGAGATCGTCGGCGTGGTCTCCGCGCTGCCGGGGGTCACCGACGCGGTCGCCTTTCCCGACGAGGACCTCAACCGCGAGACCCTGGTGCATCTCGTGGTCGTGGCCGCGAGCGGCGAGGTGACGCGGGCGGCGGTGGCCGCGGCCTGCCGGTCGCAGCTCGCCCCCTACAAGGTGCCGGGGCGCATCAGCTTCGTCGGCGAGATCCCGCGCACCGGCATCGGCAAGCCGCGGCTCGCCCTGCTCAGGGAGCAGCTGCGGGCGGGCGCCGCGGCGGCGGAGCGATCGTCCACCG
>JASLEW010000282.1 GCA_030150965.1 Thermoanaerobaculia bacterium
CGCGGCGCCACCTCGCCGTGCGCCGGCGTCCTGGCCCGGTCCGCCGGGCGAACGGCCCGCGCCGCCGCCTCGCCCGCCGTTGCCGGCGCCACCGTCCAGATCAAGGCCGCCGCCGTCCAGAGAAAGGCCACCGCCGCCACCGCCGCACGCCTGCCGCTGCCCACCATGGCTGCCCTCGCGATCCTTCGGGTCCTGGAAGAGGCGGCGCGCCCAGCATCCCGCTCGGGCCACCAGGGCGCCGCAAGATCAACGCTCATGAGAAGCAGGTGCCCGCTACGGCGAAGCCACGCCTTCCGACGAGATGTTCAGCCGCTTCATCATCTCGTGCAGGGTGGTGGGCTTGACGCGCAGCATCTCGGCGGCCCTCTTCTGCACGCCGCCGCAGGTCTGCAGGGCCTTGACGATGAGCTGGCGCTCGTAGCCGGAGACCGCCTCCTTGAAGGAGACGCCGTTGGCCGGCAGGGAGGGCGGCGAAAAACCGAGCGTCTCGGGATGGCGCACCGAGCCCGGCAGCAGATCGACGTCCAGGGTCTCGCCGGTGGACAGCACCACCGCCCGCTCGATGACGTTCTCCAGCTCGCGCACGTTGCCCGGCCAGTGGTAGTCCAGCAGCAGCTCCATGGCGCGCGGCGAGATGTCGCGGATCGGCTTGTCGTTCTCGCGCGCGTAATGGTTCAGGAAGTGCTGGGCCAGCAGCGGGATGTCCTCGTTGCGCTTGCGCAGCGGCGGCAGGTTCACGGTGATGACGTTGAGGCGGTAGAACAGGTCCTCGCGGAACTGGCCGGACTGCACCGATTCCTCGAGGTCGGCGTTGGTGGCGGCGATGATGCGCACGTCCGCCTTGACCGTCTCGATGCCCCCCAGGCGCATGAACTCCTTCTCCTGGATCACGCGCAGGAGCTTCGCCTGGGTATCGATCGGGATGTTGCCGATCTCGTCGAAGAAGATCGAGCCGCCGGCGGCCAGCTCGAAGAGGCCCTTCTTGCTGGCGATGGCGCCGGTGAAGGCGCCGCGGACGTGGCCGAACAGGTTGCTCTCCAGGAGGTCGGCCGGCATCGAGCCCGAGTTGACGGTGACGAACGGCCCCTCGGTGCGCCGCGAGTGATGATGGATGGCCTTGGCCACCAGCTCCTTGCCGGTGCCGCTCTCGCCGAGGACGAGGATGTTGCTCTTGGCCGGCGCCGCCAGCTGGATGAGCTCGAACACCTGCTGCATCGGCTTGCTCTTGCCCAGGATGTTATCGAAGGCGAAGCGCTGGCGCAGCTGCTGCTTCAGGCTCCGGTTCTCGACCGCCAGGCGGCGCTGCTCGAGCCCCTTGCGCAGGGTGAGCAGCACCTCCTCGTTCTTGAACGGCTTGGGGATGTAGTGGAAGGCGCCCTCGCGCATCGCCTCGATGGCGCTCTCGATCGAGGAATAGGCGGTGATCACCACCACCACCTGGTCGGGCTCGCGGCGGCGGATCTCGCGCAGCACCTGGATGCCGGAGATGCCCGGCAGCATCAGGTCGAGCAGGACGAGGTCCACCTCCTCGCGCTCCAGCAGATCGAGGGCGGCTTCACCGGAAGGCGCGGAGAGGCTGGTGTGACCCTCCCGCCGCACCAGGACGGTGAGCACGTCCTGCAGCACCTCCTCGTCGTCGACGATCAGGATGTTCATGCGCCGGCCGCGGTCCCGGAGGTGGCTGCCGCTGCCGCGGGCTGGAGCCTGGGAAGCTCGACGCTGAAGCGGGCGCCCACCCCCGGAGTGCTCTCCACCTCAAGTCTACCTCCGTGACGCTGCACGATGTCATGGCAGATGGTCAGCCCGAGGCCGGTGCCGCCGCGGTGCAGCTTGGTGGAGAAGAACGGCTCGAAGATCGTGGCCAGGCGCTCGGGCGGCACGCCGGGGCCGGTGTCCGCGAAGGCGACGGTCACCGTCTCGGCGCCGGCGGCGAGGGCGATGGTGAGGCGGGCGCCGGCCTGCCCGCTCATGGCGTCGAAGGCGTTGCCGAGCAGGTTGGTGAAGACCTGCTGCAGCTCGCCGTCGCTGCCCAAGACCTGGAGGCGCTCGCCGCCGCCCTCGGCCCCGGCCGGCGCCGGCAGCTCCCACACCACCTCGACGCCGGCGCGCTCGCAGCGGTCGGCGAACAGTTCCACGCACTCGCGCAGCAGCGGCAGCACGGCGACCGGCCGCCGCTCGCGCCGCCGTTCGCGGGCGAACTCCAGGAGGTTGTTGACGATGCTCGCGGCGCGGAAGGTCTGGCGCTCGACCTTCTTGAGGATCGGGAAGCGCGGGTCGCTCTCGGCGGTGTCGGCGAGCAGCATCTGGGCGTAGCTGGAGATGCCGGTGATCGGCGTGTTCACCTCGTGCGCCACGCCGGCCGCGAGCAGCCCCAGGGCGGCCAGGCGGTCCTTCTCCTTGAGCGCCTTCTCCATCGCCACGCGCTCGCTCACGTCGTACACCATCAGGATGCGCAGCGGCTCGTGCCGCGGGCCGCCGCCGGGGACCAGGTCGGCCAGCGACACCTGGAGGTAGCGCCCGGGCCGGGCGCCCTCGGTCCCGCCGGCCCCGCCG
Organism: Thermoanaerobaculia bacterium; assembly: GCA_030150965.1. Classification (GTDB taxonomy): domain Bacteria; phylum Acidobacteriota; class Thermoanaerobaculia; order Multivoradales; family UBA5704; genus JASLEW01. The sequence continues at coordinate 2,554 of JASLEW010000282.1, forward strand.
GCGGCGCGGACGGCTCCGCCGTGATCGGAGCCGGCCGGTCCGGCGGACCCCTCGGGGCGGTCGCGGCTCTCTGCGCCTTGCGGGCCATCGGCATGGGCGCAGCACAGCTCGACCGGCCCCTGGCCGGGCTCGGGCAGCTGGGGGAGCGGCAGCACCTCCGGCAGGCTCCTGCCGAGCAGCTCGCCGCGCTCGCGTCCGACCAGCGCCGCGAAGGCCGGATTGACCGAGACCAGGTGCTGCCCGCCGTCGAGCACCGCGATGCCGGCCGGCGACGACTCGAAGATGCCGTCGCTGTAGCGCTGCAACCGCTGCACCTCGTCCAGCTGGAGGTGGAGCTGGCCGACCAGCTGGGCATTCTCGATCGCCAGCGCCGCCTGGTTGAGCAGATGGCGGATGAGGTCGAAATCCTCGCTGCTGAGCGGCGCCTGGTCGCGCTTGAAGCCGGTCAGCACCAGGCCGATGCCGCGGCCGCGCACGGTGAGCGGAAAGGCGTAGCGGTAGCCGGCGATGAACAGCAGCTGCAGGGGCGACGGCGGGCCGCCCGGCAGCTCGGTGCCCGCCAGGCGGTAGGCCTCGTTGTCGAGCCACACCGCCGGGTCGAGGGCCCGCGCCGAGAGCACCGGCGGCGCCGCCCCGGCCAGCGTGCGGCGCAGGCGGTTGGCGTGGCCGCCGCTGAAGAGGCGGCGCAGGACGGCCGGGTTCGGCGAGCCCGACGGATCCCCCGGCTCCGATGTCGGCGGGTGCGGCGGGTGCAGCTCGTCCGGGGCGGCCATGCCCTCCCGGCGGGACCGCCGCGCGCGGCCGGCGGCGCCGGCATCGGGAGCGGGATCGAAGATGGAGGCGGCCGGGCGGGGCCGCAGGTCGATGGCGTCGACCGCCACCAGGCGGTCGCCCTGCGACAGGTACAGGCCCGCGCGGTCGAGGTCCATGCCGCCCGCCAGCCGGTCGAGCAGCGCGCCGCACAGCCGGCCGAGGTCGCGCTCGTGCAGCAGGTCGCGGCCAAGGCCGAGAAGGGCGCGCCGCTTGCCGAAGGTCCCGCGGTACTGGAGCCGTTCCAGGGCGGCCGAGAGCGTATGGCGGGTGGGGACGAGCAGGCCGGCGATGCCGATGCCGGCGGCAAAGGAGAGAAGGTTGCGGGCGAGCGGCAGCTCGGCCGAGACGCCGCGGGTGATGGCCAGGTTGGCCAGGGAGAAGCCGAGCGCGCCGAGCAGCAGGGTGAGCGTTGCCGAGACCACGTCGCGCGCGATCACCTCGATGTCCCACAGCTTGTAGCGCAGGATGGCGTAGGCGAAGGTGAGCGGCACCAGGGCGAGCGGCAGGACCGCGGCGGCGTTGGCGAGCGGCGGCAGCCGGAAGCCGAGCACGAACGGCACGAGGTAGAGGGCGAGGAACGGCAGGTATCCGCCCACCAGCCCGAAGATCATCCAGTGCAGCTGGCGGCGCTCCTCCCATCCCGGCTCCCGCAGGAGCCGGTAGGTCAGGACTCCGGCGGCGGCCAGGCCGAAGGCGACCAGGTGCAGCAGGTCGATGCGGTCGAGCGCGGCCAGGGAAGCCACGGTGGGGCGGCCGAAGAGGTGGCGGCCGTTCCACAGCATCAGGTCGAGCTGCAGGGCGAGCAGCGCCGCGCCGGGCAGGTAGAGGAACGGGATCCAGGAGCGTCGGCGCCCGCCGGCCAGCCGTGCGGTGGCGCCATCCCCGGCTGTCCCCCCGGCGGGAGCGCGCGAAGGCCGCGGAGCGGCCGGCGAAGACGGGAAGACCAGGAAGAGATGGAGCGTCACCGCCGGCAGGAGGCAGCGGGCCAGCTGGTCGCCGAAGTAGACCAGACGGTACTCCGCGTCGGCCGGCGGCACCGGGGTGAGCAGGTAGAGCAGCGCGGAGAGCAGGCACCACAGGCAGAACAGGAAGCTTTCGGCGCTCTGCTGCCGAATCAGGGTGTAGAGGCCGATCAGCAGGTAGGCGCTGCCGATCAGCACCAGGATCAGGAACGGGTAGTCGGGAGCGACGGGCGGCCGGTGATAGGTCAGGCGGATCACCTGGCCAGCGCGCAGCACCGCCAGGTCCGCCGACTGGCGCTCGCGCAGGTGCTGGGTGAGCGCCTCGGCGCCGCCCGTCTCGGCGCCGTCGACCAGCAGGATCTCGTCGCCCGCGGCCAGGCCGGAGGCCGGGCTGTCGACGCGGGCCACCTGCACCAGGGCGCCCGAGCGCTGGGCGGTGAATCCCAGCGGCTGGAACGAGGCGACCTTGCGGCGCACGCTGAGCGCACCCAGCAGCACCGCGGCGATGGCCAGCAGCAGGCAGAGGGAGAGCCGGAGAGTGCGCGACCGCATCATCGGATGAGCAAGCTCGAAGTTAGCCCCTCCAATCGAAGAGAGCACTTTCCGTGCCAGCGAAACGGCTTTTTGAACGGCTCCAAGCCCCTGAATTCAGAGGAGATCCGGCTTGGGCATCCATAAAACCGAAGAGAATTCGTTCGGCTGGATTCAACGGCTTGAGAAATGCCGTCCGCTGATCGAGGAAGGCCGGCGTCCGAAGGGCGGCTCCCTCCGGCTGGAGCGGGATCAGAACTTGACCGCGATGCCGCCGAGGAAGCGGCGATGCAGCTGGTTGTCGGTGCTGGCGAGGACGAGCTCGGGATCGAGCCCGCGGCTCAGCTCCATGTTGACCTGCAGCGCCCACTCGGAGGCCAGGTTGAGCAGGAAGTTCAGGTCCTGCGAGAGCGTGACCTGGAGGCGGTCGAAGGCCATCACCGGCGTCAGCCCGGCCGCCGACGGCGCGCCGATGAGGCCGAAGGAGGAGCCCGGTACGAGCGCTGGGGTCATCAGACCGGCGGGCACCGCCGGGGACATGCCGGTGGTGGGCGCGAGATCCTGGGTCATGTGCTGGAAGGCGACGAACAGGCCGGTCGCCGTGGGCAGGAACCGGGTGTCGAGCGAGGTGATGACGTAGCGCACCTGGTTCCGGTAGCTGCGCCCGTCGCCGCCCAGGAAGGTGCCGCCGCCGCCGCTGGCGAAGCTGGTCTCGAAGGAGGTCTTGAGCTGGGGCAGCGGGCGGTTGTTCATCACCAGCCGGACCTCGGGCAGGCGGTCGCCCGACACCAGGTAGACGCTCTCCAGGCGGTCGAACACCACGTCGCTGAAGTACAGCCGCAGCGTCTGGCCGACGATCCGCTCGATGGCGGAGAGCGAGATGGAGTTGTCGCGGTCCAGATGGTTCGACAGGTTCAGCTCGTAGCAGGCCCGCCCTCCCTGCTCGCAGAGGTCGGACTCCTTGAACAGAGCGGGCAGGAACTCGGGATTGAAGGAGCTGTCCTGGTACACCCGGTGGCTCGCGGTGCCCCGCGCCTGCCAGCCGTCGCCCAGCTGCAGGACGAGGCCGCCCTGCGGGGTGAGCGAGAGGCTTCCGTCCTGGAGGGTGGTGAAGAGCCCGTACTCGACCATGAAGGCCGGCTGCAGGCGCGAGCTGCCGCGGCTGAACAGGTCGATCGTCTGGTGCCCCGGCGAGATCAGGTTGCCGGTGGCCGCCGAGGTGGTGGCACCCGAGAGGGCGGACGAGGGAGCCAGCGGCGCCATGCTGCCGGGCGAGAACGCCGAGCCGCCGGGACCGGCGCCCACGGGATTGAGCCCGAGCTGCAGCTCGCTGTAGCGGAAGCCGGCCTGCAGCGAGCCGTTGTCGCCGGTGGCCGTGGTGTAGGCCCCTTCGACCCGCCAGTTGCGGGACGCGTCGGGGATGTCGGCCGGGTCGAGCACCGCCTGGCGGTTGTAGTTGCTCTCGCTGGTGTACTGGGCGGCGAAGTCGGAGCGGCTGCTCTCGCCGAGCGCCTGGCTCCAGCTGACCTGGTAGTGGTCGAGCCCGACCTGGCCGAGGGGACCGGCGATGGAGCGCGGCAGCAGCCGGTTGCTCAGCGAATCGACGGTGATCTTGCTGCTGGGGCCGGCCTGGAGGTCGAGCTGCAGGGCGCTGGTCTGGCCGTCGGAGGTCACCGCCGGCATGGCGCGCGAGGCGCCCGGCAGCGGGCTGTCCGAGGTCATCGACATGAAGCGGCCGGAGAGCCCGACCTGGACGGCGCCCAGCTGCCCTTCGACGCCCAGCTTGCCGGTCGAGACCTGGCCGACGCCCACCTGCGGCACGTCGGCGATGCCGGTCATCGCCTGCACCTCGGTGCGGAAGCGGCCGGCAAGCGCCGAGTTGGCCACGACGTTGCCGGGCGGGATCTCGCCGCCGGTGGCCGGCAGGCCGGCGGCGGAGCCGCCGGAACGGGCCGACTTGGCCGCCGCGGTCGGCGCCGCCGGCGACGCCGGCATCTCCGCGGTCTCGATGTCGCGCAGCACGTCCGGCGGGATGCTCGCCCGCAGCGCCCAGAAATCGGCGTCCGGGCTGGCGGAGGCGGTCGAGGCGCCGTTGCCCTTGGCGCCGCCCTTGGCCGCGGCGCCGCGGTTGGCGGCGTCGCGCTGCGCCAGCTGCAGCTCCACGAACTGGTAGGCCTGGGGGGCGGTGCGGGTGAGCAGCACCACCACCGGCAGGAAGCCGGGCTTGCTGGCGATGATCTTGTAGAGGCCGGCCGGCAGGTTGAGGAAGATGAAGTTGCCCTGCGGGTCCGTCTGCACCTTGTGCAGGGTCAGGTCGGCCAGCTGGTAGGCATAGACGCCGGCCGCCGCGAGGGCCGAGGAGCTCCCGGTCACCCGGCCGGCGACGCCCGGAGCGCGCGGCGCGCGGTTGCTGGCATTCGGAGAGGCCGCGGGAGTTGCCGGGGTGGCAGCGGCGGCGGGCGGAGCCGGGGCGGCGCCCGCGGCGGATGCCGGCGCTGGAGCGGGCGGCGTCCCCGGCGCCCCGGTCGTGCCCGGCGCCG